>WTGY01000190.1 GCA_011523365.1 Caldilineaceae bacterium | reverse complement strand
TTGTGCGGGGGCTCCGCCCCCGCAACGCCCCCTCTCCTAAAACCCCCGCCGCAGCGAGTGTTTGGCAATATGACCTTAACGACCCGCGGCGGCCAAGTTTCCCCCCCGACCCCGCGTCTTGGCACATTCCGAGTATGTTCCAGCGCAGGCAAGACAGGGGAGGCGCCTCCCAAACATTCCCAACATTCACCGTTATGACCATCGCGAGCCCCCCGACAGAAATGCTGACGTTACATTCCGCCCAGACAGACCGCACACGGCACACACAGAGCAAGGCTTGGCAGCTACAAGCCAGAATAGATCTATCCACCTTTGGCATAGCTTCCCCGCCAGACCATTCCCTCCCCCAAATGTGAACTGCAAACCAACGCGACATAACTTTGACACACCAGTTCGGACGAAAGTATACTTTTCCGTTAGGAAAGCCATCATCATGCTTGGGTTCCCCCTGGCTGAGTATTCCACCCAAAATTAGGGCGGGCGGCACAATGCAGGATCTCAAGGCCCTGATCGCGAAATACGTAGACGAACCGGTTTGGGCCGTCGTAGGCGCCAGCAACGATATGGCCAAATACGGCAATCGCATCTATCTGAAGCTGAAAGAGGCAGGCTACACCGTCTTTCCGGTGAACCGCCGCGAGCAGCTGATCGAAGGCGATACCGCCTACACAAGCCTGACCGACCTGCCCGAACCGCCGGCGGTCATCAATATGGTCGTGCCCCCACCGGAAGCCCCTGCCGTAGTCGAACAGGCTAGAGCTGCCGGCGCACAGGCAATATGGTTCCAACCAGGCGCCGAAAGCCCCGTTGCTGCGCAGTGGGCACAGGATCACGGACTGGACGTCATCGAAGCCTGCATTCTTGTGCAACTCGCTTTGAGGCCTCGTCAAGAGCAATCCGAATCCGAACCGCCTGCATCGCATTCGCGCCCTGCCCCCTCCCCAGACCCTACATCCTCCACCTGTTGAAGCAATCTGGGGCTGATTCGGGTGGAGGTACCGCAGCTGAGCAGTCGTGAAGCCATTGGATGTCGGCGTCCACTCTGAATCACTCGCGCACGTTCGACGCCAGGGGCAAGTGGCCAGAAATACAGAAATCTGAACAAGGACAAATAAATATGCGGATGTCGAAACTCTTTTTCCAGACTCTGCGCGAAGCACCCGCGGACGCCGATGTTCTTAGCCATCAACTGATGCTGCGGGCCGGGCTGGTCCGGCAGGTAGGAGCCGGTATTTTCGAATACTTGCCCCTGGGGCTGCGGGTCAAGAAGAAAATCGAACAGATCATGCGCGAAGAAATGGACGCCATCGACGGACAGGAAATCGTCATGCCTGTCGTGCAACCCGCTTCACTCTGGAAACGAACAGGGCGCTGGTACGAAATCGGCGACGATCTCGCCCGCCTTACCGATCGCGCCGGCCGCGAGCTGGTTCTGGCCATGACCCACGAAGAGGTGATTACGGAGTTGGCCGGCGGCGTGATCAACAGCTACCGGCAGTTGCCGGTCATGCTCTATCAGATTCAAACGAAATTCCGCGACGAACCCCGCCCTCGCGGCGGCCTGATTCGGGTGCGCGAGTTCACAATGAAGGACGGCTACTCCTTCCACCCGGACATCGCCAGCCTGGACGAATACTATCCACTCGTCTACCAGGCCTATTTCAATATCTTCGGCCGCGCCGGCCTCGACGTAATCGCAGTCGAAAGCGATACAGGCATGATGGGCGGGACCATGGCCCACGAATTCATGGCCCTGACCGACGTAGGAGAAGACACTCTGCTCCTTTGTGATGAATGCGGCTATAGGGCAAATCGTCAGGTCGCCACCTTCGTGAAACAGACAGAAAAAGACCAGAAAAAAGAAGCGCCCCTTCCTCTTGAAGAGGCCGCTACCCCTAACGTCGACACCATCGCCGCGCTCGCAGGTTTTCTCGACATACCCGAAAGTCGCACCGCCAAGGCTCTCTTCCTGGTTGCAACCGTCGAGGAAGACGGCGACGAAAAGGAACAGTTCGTCTTTGTCGTCGTGCGCGGCGATATGGAGTTGAACGAAACCAAGCTGACGAACGCGTTGAAGGCCCGCCAACTGCGCCCTGCCCAGACCGAAGAAATCCGGGCCGTCGGAGCAGAACCCGGCTACGGCTCCCCAGTTGGCATCAGCAGAGACGACGTCATCCTGGTCGTGGATGATCTGATTCCCGATAGCCCTAACTTGGTAGCAGGCGCCAATCGCGACGGCTGGCATCTCAGGAATGTCAACTGTGGAAGGGACTATGAGCCCGACCTGACGCTGGACGTGGTTGCTGCCGCCGGCGGCCACCCTTGCCCAATTTGCCAGGCCCCCTTGCGGGCGGTACGCGGCGTGGAAGTGGGCAACATCTTCAAGCTGGGCACAAAATACAGCCAGGCAATGGACGCCTCTTTCCTAGACGAGGACGGCGGCAGCGCGCCGATGGTGATGGGCTGCTACGGAATCGGTTCAGGCCGCCTTATCGCCAGCGCCATCGAAACGAACTCCGACGAGAACGGCATAATCTGGCCGATCACGATAGCACCTCATCACCTCTATCTTGTCAGCCTGGCAACACGGCGCACGCCTGAAGTAACTGAGGCTGCCGATCGTGTCTACAATCAGCTGCAGGAGGCCGGTGTGGAAGTCCTGTATGACGACCGCGATGAGCGTGCCGGCGTCAAATTCAATGACGCCGACCTATTGGGAATCCCTATCCGTCTGACACTCGGCGCAAGGGGCGTTAAGAGTGGTATAGCAGAGCTCAAGCTGCGCAGCGGCGACGAAGTCCTTGAGCTGCCCCTCGACGATATCGCTATTCAGATTCAGTCAGTCGTGGAAGCCGAAACGGCCGCGGTTCTCGCCAAAGTCATAACCGAACCTTTACGGTAGAGCTAACCAGTCCCGCAGCCGAAACAGCCGGCCTGTAAAATTGACTCTGCTTGCGATACCTGTTACGCTATAGGGCGTGTCTCGACACAAAAACCGGCATCCATCGCAGTCCCACACAGAAAGGAGCGAATACCATGCGAATTAAGTTGCACGTCATCTCTGGTTGCTTCGCGTCCTTCGTGAGGAGATCCGCGCCTGACCGCTGAGTCAACGCTGAACTGCTTCCAAAACCGTGGACGCGTGTTTCGACCGCTCCACGGTTTTTTTGTTGTCTTGGGAAGCCCAAGACCGCACCGAAGAAAGGAGCCGCAAAATCAATTGTTTCGTCGTCTTCAATCCCCGGAATCCCGATGAACTTTCAAAACGGAGTATGAACCTTGATCACAATTCGTCCCTTTGAAACCAACGACCAAGACTACCGGCAAGCAGTCTATATCATGAACGCCGTCTGGCCGGAGTATCCCGATACAGTGGAAGAGTGGAAGGAGTCAGATGAGAAACGCTCGAAACTGGTAAAGAGAGGTCGGTTTTTCGCCGAAATAGATGGCAAGCCTGTTGGCTTTGCCAATTATGGCCAGTCATTGTGGATAAACCATCCTGGCAAGCTGTTTGTAGGCGTGGAAGTGCTCCCGGAGTTTCGCAAGCGCGGTGTCGGCTCCGCCCTTTGGGAGCACCTGTGCCAGGAGATCCAACAGTTCGACCCCCTGCGCCTTCTCGCCCACACTCGCGAAGACTACGAGGATGGTATACGGTTCGCTAAGAAACTTGGATTTAACGAAATCCAGCGGGACTGGGAGTCCCGTCTGGATCCTGCCAGCCTCGACCTCGCCGAGTGGAATCGCTATGCCCGGCAAGTTGCCGACCAGGGGATCGAGATCAAAACGGTTTCCGACCTGGAGTCTGACCCAGACCGGGATCGCAAGCTGTACGAGTTGGAATGGCTGATCGACCGCGATGTCCCCAGCCCGGAGCCCCCGTCAAAGGTGCCCTTTGATGAGTTTCAGAAGGTATGGGAGAGGACAAATCTGCTGCCCGATGCTTGGTTTGTCGCCGTTGACAACGGCGAATATGTGGGAATGACCAACCTCTGGACCAGCCAGGCCAATGCCAAGCTTCTCTATGTGGGCCTGACCGGCGTGACCCGCTCCCATCGCAAGCGCGGCATTGCCATGGCACTCAAAGTTCGTTCCGTCGAATTCGCATTGCAAAATGGATACAATGAAATCCGGACCTGGAACGAGACCAACAATCAGGCAATGCTGGGAATCAACAACCGGCTCGGCTTCGTCCGCCAGCCCGCGCACATTGAATTCGTGAAAGTGATGCGCGAAGAGCGGCCCGAGGACGCCCATCTGAAAATCCAGGATACTACCCAGGAAGAGGAAAAGACAGAAGTCAGTCCCGCTTGAGGACCGATGTTAGAGCGGCTAGCCCATCGACCTGACAACACGCACCAGTTAAGAACTCTTCCGCTAAGACAGGGACCTGCACGACGAGGTCCCTGTCCTGTCTTTCTGCAGTCCTCCGGGCTACAATCGACCCAGGACGGCCGTCAGCATTGCCGTCAAACGCGGCACCACGATTCTGCCCGTTTCCATTACCTCTTCTTCGCTGGTCTCCTTGTCCGAGTCCAGTTGGTCCACGGCCACATTTGTGATCGTGCTGATGCCCAGAACCTCAATCCCGGCATGGACCGCCACCAGCGCCTCCGGTACCGTGCTCATTCCCACCGCGTCGGCTCCCACCAGGCGCAGATAGCGAACTTCCGCCGGCGTCTCAAAGTTGGGACCCGCGAGAAAAGCATACACGCCCTGGCGCAGAGTGATCCCTTGCTCTTGCGCCGCTTCCAAGGCCGCCATTCGCAGTCCACGCGCGTAAGCATGTGTCATTGACGGAAAACGCGTCCCAAACGCCTGCATATTCGGGCCGATAAGGGGATTGTGACCCGCCATGCCCACAAAATTGAGATGGTCCACGATTAGCATTAAATCGCCCGCTCGGAAGGCGGGATTCACGCCGCCGGCCGCATTGGTCAGGATCAGCCTGCCAACCCCCAGACGCCGCATCACTCGGATAGGAAAGGTAATCTCCTCAACCGTATAGCCCTCGTAGAAATGGTTGCGACCCTGCATCACCACTACCGTCTGACCGGCAAGGCGGCCCACAACCAGTCGCCCCGCGTGTCCTGGTGCTGTGCTGGTCGAGAAATGAGGGATCTCTTCGTAGGATACTGCTTCCGCCTCCTCGATCGCCTCCGCAAGTGAATTCAGCCCACTTCCCAGCACGAGTCCGATCGGCCCCCCTTCTGACGGGCGCAAATCCTGGTGGCCAGTCCGCTCACGCACGAAATCCGCCGCCCGGTCATAGTCTGCAGGACTAAACTTGAGAGTCATTGAAAAACCCTTACATTGTCCAGGCCCTTATCGCAAACGATTGTTGCTCTCCTCACTGCCTACGCCTCACCTTCAGCATCGCCATGGTACCGTGATGCCTCCTCCCCGGTAGTGTCCGGCGCGAGTTCCCGCCACCGAAAAAGATCTGCCCATTCATTCGGAACGCCTTCAACCACATCGGCGATCAGGTCTCCCAGTACCGGCCCGAACTTAAACCCATGGCCGCTCCCCCCAGTAGCAATACTCAAGCCTTCAATCTCCGGGTGGTGGTCGATCCAGAAGTGCTCATCAAGTGTGTCGTTGTACAGACATCGCCGCGTATAGGTGATCTCTGAATCCAGAAGTGCCGGGAAAGTGTCCTCAAGGAAAATCCGCAGTTGTGCGAAATCCTCCTCGTATACCGTGCGCTCGTCGTGCTCCGGGTGAAGCGCTACACCGACCCCATGCCGGGAGATCTTGATCACGCCCTCCCGCAGCATAGGAAAACCGTACCAGCCGGTACGAGCCGTGTCGCCAAAAAAAACAACAAATTCAGGCGCCGTATAGGGCGCAGGATCCTTCGGATCCAGATGAAAAATGGGGTGGCCGGTCGCCTTCATTACTGACTGCAATTCCGGCAGTAGCCAGGGTGTCCAGGAACCAGCCGCCACTACGGTATGATCAGAACTGAAGGCGGCTCCTTCGCGTGTCTGCATCCCCTCCATACGCCCACCGTTCAACAGGAGTTGATCTGCTGTCTGACCGGGACGGACTTCGACCCCGTTGGCCATAGCCAGTTCAACCAGCTTGCCGACGACGCGCCCGCTCTCCGCATAGCCGCCGCGCGGATTATAGAATCCGTCAACATAGGCTCCGGTCGTCCACGCCGGAAACCGCCTCGTTATCTCTTCCCCGGACAGACGTTCAGGGCTTTGCCCCTCCTCCAGTAACATCCGATAGCTGTCATTGACGAACTCACTGTTGTCCATGTGCTCCTTCGTGGCCGCCAAAACACCGGTCTCGTGGTACAAAGTCTCCCCAAAGAGTTCGTTCCAGCCATGGAATCCCTCAATAGCGCGAATCACCATCTGCATATACTGCCGGTTACTGCCATACTCCATTCGAACCACCTTGCTGACATCCGTTGAGGCGGCAAGCGGGTAGGGAAGAGGTCCGGGGTCAATGAGGGTGACGCCGTATCCTCGGCTTCGCAGTGACAAAGCCGTCGTTACACCGAATATCCCGGCCCCGACGACGAGAAAGTCAGACGAAGTGGCCATCCTGAGACTCCTTTCAGGCTACCTGTTCATATGTCTGGGAACGCAATCAGAGGATCTCCCGCCCCCTCCAGATTCGTAGTGCCGGCCGTCTGCCCCTACCCAAAGACCGCCAGAGATAGTCTATACTGTGAATTCGGAAAGACGCGCCACGGCGCTCGTCGCCCCGGCATCCAACAGGCCGCCATCACTGGTCGCCGTGATAAACCGAAAACCCTGACCGGCTCGGTGCAGAGCGTCCTCCACACTCCGACCCGCGATGCCCGGAATCTTGCCTGTGTTTTCGCAGGCCTTCAGTACAGTCTCCAGTGCCCGCGCATGCTCCTCCCGGTCGTCCATCTCCGAAGGGTGAAAGCCCAGCGAGAGTGACAGGTCGCTCGGTCCGGTCCAGCAGCCGTCAATGCCCGGAGTACTTAGGATCGCCTCCGCGTTGCCTACCGCCTCCACACTTTCCAACTGCACGGCCACGAACAGCTGCTCGTCTATCCAGTCTGCATAGTCCGCCCCGTACAATTTAGCACGGCCCCAGCCCCATGAACGCTTGCCCAGCGGCGGAAGACGGCACGAGTCGGCCGCAATTCGAGCCTGCTCCGGTGTGTCCACCATCGGCACAACCATGCCCATCATACCCTCGTCCAGCAGCCTGCCAATAAACGTATAGTCATTCCTCGCCACACGCGCCATGGGAACGGCCGGGCTCCCGTTAATCGCCACAAGCGCGGCGATTGCACTGTCCTCACCCCAGGACCCGTGCTGCCGGTCAACCATCACAAAATCGATCCCGCTGCGGCTCATCAGTTCCGCATTTAACGGCGACCCCATTCCCAGCGTAAAGCCGAAAGCGGGCTCGCCAGACTGCATCTTCTCCTTCGCTGTATTTGGAATCACAAGTTCCCCCTCAGGCTGGAAGCAGTGAAAAATGCGCGGCTACGCGTCGGTCGGCTGCGGAACACCGCACCCGCTTGGATCGGATTCAGCTAGACAAGAATACGCTTGAAACTGGCACCAGGGAAAACGCTTCATCCCGATAGTAGCTGTAGAGGCCCGCTCTGTCAAAGGAACAGCCGCCCAGACCTTAGCCCTCGAGTGTGGTCATCTGGCCTTTCCCGGCTGCTGCCCCGTCCGCCGCGCCGGACAAAGGGCTCAGAGCGCAATCAATCTCTCGTTGCAACGACTAAGCCATTGCCATTCCGCGCTCAAAACTGGGGCAGGGAAAGCCACCTCTCTGACAACTGACCACTAACCACTGACCACTGCAGTTATGGGCGGTCGGGCCTATTCGGCCCTCCCTTGTGCGGGGGCTCCGCCCCCGCACAAGGGAGGGCCGAATAGGCCCGACCGCCCATAA
>WTGY01000032.1 GCA_011523365.1 Caldilineaceae bacterium | reverse complement strand
CCCAAAACCCCCGCCGCATCGAGTGTGTGGCAATATGACCTTGACGACCCGCTGCGACCAGGCTTCACCACCCCACCGCGTGTCTTAGCACACTCCGAGTATGTGCCAGCACAGGCAAGACAGGCGAGGCAACTCCCATACATACCCAACGTTCACCGCTATGACCATCGCGAGCCCCCTGCAGAAATACTGACGGTACATTCCGCCCAGATAGACCGCACACAGAACATGGCCTAGTAGTTACCTTTTGTTTCCGATATGAACACTATCGTAGTGCCTATGATACAATGCTTCGAATCAGCGAACCCACATGGGTGACCACCTTGGCCAAAGCTGTCTATGGCCGCCTCTTGTAGCAGTCCGGCTGCTGCCATGTCCCAATCTGATCTCAAACCGCTGCCCGACCCGTCAACCGGCGGTAGACCGTCCCGCCTGTCTTCCTCGACTGCCTTCGTACTGGTGACATCCTTGGCCGTCGCCTTTGCAATCATGGGCGACTCACTGCTCTACGCCATTCTTCCATTGGCCGCGGGTCAGCTGGCACTGTCTCCTCAGCAGGTTGGTCTTCTCCTGAGCGCCAATCGCCTCATCCGCCTTTTCTCCAATACCTGGCTCGGGGCCATATTCGCCCGCTTCGGGCCATACCGGGCGTTCGTCATTTCAGCCATACTTGGCGTGCTCACGACGGCATTCTATGGTTTCAGACTCGGTTTCATCGTCTTCCTGCTGGCGCGGATCGGGTGGGGCGTCAGCTGGTCTGGCCTTCGCCAGGGCACCTTCCAGTCCATCTGGGCCGGCGACCGGGCCGACGCCGGCCGGCTGATGGGGCTGATGTGGGGTGTAGTCCGCGGCGGCAGTGCAGTCAGCGCCGTGCTCGGGGGCTTCCTCTTTGATTATTTCGGATTCCAAACCACTGTCTGGACAATTGCGGTCCTGTCTGCGGTGGCCATCCCTATAGCGGTGGGTCTCACTTGGCCTGACAGTGCCTCTCCCCACTACGAAGACGAGCAGTCAGGGACGAGTTCCGATTCCCAATCCAACGACTCTAACGAAGACAAGAACGCAAAACGGAAGGAACATGACATCCTCGGAGGCTGGATAGAGGCACTTTCCGACCCCCTTCAACGCGCCGTCCTGCTGGTTGGATTCTTCAAACTGTTGCTCAACTCAATCCTGGTTGCCACCGCTTCCGTCTTTCTGGCTGACCGCTTCGAAGATTTCTCGGGCGGATTCCTGCTGGGCATTCAGGTAGGTGCCCTTTCCGGCTTCGTACTCGGCACCCGATGGTTTTCCGACCTGTTTCTCGGCGCCGTCATGGGTGAGCTCGCCGACCTGGTCGGACGCATCCGCCTGACATTGATCCTTGTCTCCATCCTTTGTATCGGTCTGACCCTGATGCTGACAATCTCCAACAACCTGGCATTCGTTGCTTTGCTGGGCGTGCTGATCGTCAGCACCGGCGTAAACGTCGTTCTGGACGCCTACGCAAATCAAGCAGCACTGGCCACTCACCACCCTCAACTGTTCGTCGGTGCCTACGCCACCGCCTCCGATTTGGGCTCCGCTGTCGGTCCCCTTTTCGCATTCTCGCTGGTCGCTTCTGTCGGATTCGCGCCGGTCTACGGTATCGCCGCTCTGTTGGTCGTCCTGACGTTGCTCTATCTGGTTCTGCACGACGCACGCTATACCAAACTGCAATCCTCGGTGTCGGAGGGTCTGTGATGTACCTGCCAGCCGGCCGCGCCGCCGTGTAGAGGTGATTCCATGCAGTTCATCGGCCGCGAGATCTCTGTGATGCTGCCTCCGGGATTCTCCTTGGAGAAAAAACCTCCCGTCCCCGAAACATTCAACTGGCAAGGCAAGACCCACCAGGTGAATGAAATGCTTGCCATGTGGCATCGCTACGGAAAACCCGATATCCGCACACAGGGCGGGCGCCCTCCCTACTTCGTTCGCAGTGGCCGAACACAAGGATCTTGGGGACAGGGCCGTGTCTACTACCGCGTGCGCACAAATGAGGGCAGGCTCTTTGACCTCTACTACGACCGGGCGCCCAAGGGACAGCGCCGCACGGGGGCCTGGTACTTGTGGCGTGAGCTATCGGCTGAAGAGGAGTTCGTCGGGCTGGAAGAAGATCTCTAGCGCATGAATGGCACGCAAAGGTGCCGCTACTGTTCTCCGAGGTTCAGCACTGTAGGCAGAAAGACCCTGTAGCCGCTGGCCGTATTGCCTTCTTGTGCCGAAGGATGCGCCGGTGCAGGAGGAGGAGGCACTTCCGCAGGCCGTGGTCTTGCCGTTGGACCACTGCTCTGCAGGCCCTGCGCAGGTACGTCACTCAGCGTTACTACGTCAATTAGTGCTGTCGTGCGGCGGTTTGGAGACGTTTCATACACATTGAAAATCAGGTTAATCTCCTTGCCCGCGTACTGCCCCATGTCGAACGAGCGGTACTGCCACCCGCTGCTCGCACTCTGGACCAGCACATAGTTCGCCGCCTGACCGTCCTCCACCGCGATAACCTCGAACTTGTCGGTACCCGTGTCCGGTTCGGCCGTTTCTACCTTGTAGGCGATGGCCAGATACGGTCGGCCCGTCGGTACCGTCACCCGCTGGGAGACTGTGCTATTCCCCCCATCGCTGCCTTCTGTCCCGGGCACGCCCGCATTGGCGGCGAATTCACTGGCCAGCCGTAACGCGTGGTCCGATGCTCCGGCCTGCGCTTCGATCAGGGAGGCGGAGCTGCCCGACTTCGTCCAGCCGGTGAAACCATTCTCAAAGTCTCCATTCGTCACAGCATTTGTCCCCGGCGAGTAGAGCAACGCCAGGCTCTCGCTCGTACCGAAATCACGCCTTCGCATCAGCAACTGACTGCCAACCGAGATATTCCAGCTCCCGATTGGCACCGTCATCGTAAACCGGCCGCCCGCGTCGGTCGTGGCCGTTGTCGTGCCGATGCTCACCTGGACCCCAATGCCGGCCTCCCCAGCCGGATTGATAACCCTGCCCGTAACGGAACTGTGCTCCGCAACGGTCGTCTCGGCCAGCGACGTATCTGCGTACAATTTGTACCCCAGCCTGTCTTCAGCCGCCACGCTGAAGGCGTATTTCTTGCCGGCCTCGCCCGTGTAAGACGCCTTGCCATACGCTTCTACATCTTCCTGCCACAGCGCCCAATCTCCATCCTCGACCTTTACGTAGACCGAAGTCGAAATCACGCCAGAGCCCCAATCTCTTGCGTGCCACGTCACCGGAAAAGTCTGTGGAGAGTAGGCCGGCAGGTCCAATATAGACGCCGTTGGTGACATCGTGTCCGTTTCAATCAGTAGCACAGGCTCGCCGTATATGCCCATGCTGTAGCCGCCCTGCCCGTCAGGCCAGTTGGTATTGGTCGCCCCCGCAAGGCTTACCTCGTAGTAGCCCGCGGTCGGAGTCACGACCGTCGTCGTGCCGTCCAAACGGATCAGTCGCCCGCTTGTGCCCGTAGCCGGGATGTTGGCCGTCTGTGCCTGCGTATTGAGGGACCACATGAGCAAACGCCGCTCTTCTGTTCCGGGATGATAGAACGCGATTCTCCGCACGCGAAAACGTTCGATGTCCCCCCAGGCAACCTCAGTGCCGGTGAAGTACTGATTCGCTAATTTGAAGGCGTTGTAGGACAGCCGTACTTCTGCGTTGGACGGGGAGCAGAAACTGATGCTTTCGTTCTTCGCCAGCCCGAACCCGTCAGGCGAATCAACCGCAACCACGTTCCCGCAATCATCGTGAAGCATGAAGTGAAATATCGGACCCCCGCCGGCCAGCCTGGTATAGGCGATATTCTGCCAAATATACGATGCCTGCTCATTGGCCGTGGCCCGCCACGGGCTGGGACAGGTCGGCCCAGGGTAGTCGTTGCAGACCGGCACCCCGCTCTCCGTTATCCAGATCGGCTTGTCTCCCCAGCCGCGCGCGTCCAGCGCGTTGCGAACCTTCCTCGTATACTGGTAGCCGACATACGAAAGCGAGTAGTGATGACTGCCCGCCGCGTCAAAGAATCCACTGTTCTGACTGCTCAGAGAGTCGGCCTCCAGAGCGTTCAACATGTCATAGAGCCACTGCCCGTTTTCAAAGTGCGCCAGGCCGCCGAACACCACGTAGGCTTCGGGGTCAATCCACTTGATCACAATGTAGGCAACTTTCAGTAAACGCGCGTATTCCTGAGGCGTCCCGGACCAAAAGTGACACAGGTCCGGCTCATTCCAGATCTCCCAATGGCGAATGTTAGTGCCCGCGTCGCCTCCAGGCTTGTACCGGGTCACCGCCGCACCGACAAATCGTGCCCAGGGATTTGTCGGGTTGAGCCGCGTATCGGTCGACGGAACGTCGCTGCCGTCTGTGAATATCGGATTCCACAATCCGAACGGCGCCGGAGGACCCTCGTGACGCTGGCAACTGCCGGACTGCCCCTGCAGTCCGGCCTGCGTAACTCGCACCTGCCTCCCGGAAGCATCCAGCACCTCCACAAGGTCGCATTCGCCTCCGGCCTCCTGCGGCAGGCAATCGGCCGACCTCGGCGCAAAGTTTTCCGGCAATTCCGTGAATGAACCGCCAAGAGATGTCGAAGCTGACCGGCTCCCCAGGCGATACTGGCGAGGCGTACCCAGTAATATCGCCAAGGTATTCAGGTTCTTGCCTTCATTCGCCAGAATGGCCGCGTCCTGGCCGGTCCACGTAAACTCCCCAATTCGTTTCTCGACCTGCTCCCAATAGACGGGAAAACGGTCCATGCGAACACCTGTATCAACCCCGCGTTGGATCCGGCCTGCCCCGCTGTTAGTCTCGGCCGAGTTCACGAAACCCAGCCCGAACTCGGAAACCCCCAGAGTCTTCGTATATGCGACGGTAGTAGTCTGACTTGCTAGGGCCTTTGTTTGAGTTCGGCTCTCCACAAGCCTTTCATCTTGCGCCTCCGCCATCGGCAGATCGTCGCCTGCAGCGCCTGTTAACTGGTCTACGTCCCGTGCCAGGACGTTTGAATCGGCACTACCGTTGTAAAGCAGGAAATAGAGCAAAACGCCCGCCAACGCGACAACCATCGTCATGCGCCCTGCCGACAACAACGTGCGTCGAAATGTGAACCGTTCTCCCGCTGGATTGTATGTACGGCGATTCTTCACTGTCCTGGCCTCTACGTGCTCACCTGATTAAACCCAACCATGTCGCGAGCCACTACTGAGACTGCATCCTTTGTCGGGTCCGAATTGAGAGGAACTGCGTGCAGCCAGCATTAGAGCACTATAGTATTCATGGCTTCTAGGCCGGTCGGGGTCGAAACGGAGGCTTCCAGAAAATCTGCAACGTCTTCTTAGTCTACCATAGGCAGATTGCGTCGGTTACCGAGAATTGACCCATGCCTGGTCGCATTTTCGGACTCTGTAGGCAGGGCGCCCCTTGAAGCAACTGAACTGTAGTTCATTCGAACGGTATTCGTAGTGACATTGACCATCAAGAGACTGACGCAGTATACTTCTTCCTGAGTTTCCTCCCCCATCCCCGCCAGAAGCTGTCCTCCTTTGGCCTTAATTTCATGGTCCTTCCGCGCCCCTGACTATGCGCCCACCACTGCACCTTCCACTCAGCCGGCTGTCCACACTCGACCCGTCTCCAAAATGGTGGTGGCGCGATCTCTCTAAGGCGCGCCAAGTAGCGTAGAGCCTCGGCAGCGGGAAGACTACGCACACCCGAGGAGCCAAATCCTCGCCGTAGGTCCCCTGTACGCCAGCGAGAGTCAGTTTCTCCCGCCAACATCTCAAGAAAACCGTCGAAGCAAGACCGTATCTCTTACTTTCCGGCGTTGCGGAAACCTAAGTTGCAGAAGAATGGCTTTGCAAGTGGGGGAGGAGGGGAAAGATACCCGGAGTCGAAAGCCGAATAATGCACTTGCAATTCCGTGCTTTATGCCATCTAACGGAAATTCACTTCCCGGGATAAAGTCTAAATCTGAACAAGGATTGGTTGCTTGCAGAGACATTTGAAAGCATTCCAAGGAGGCTTGCTCACAGGCATGCAAGAAGGGCACAGACGGTGACTGACTGTGGCGGAGCGTGTTTCCCCATCTGGGGCGTCCATTTCAGGGAAGGGCCTCAGCTAGTTCGTGGCCCAGCGAAGAAGAAGCTGTCCTGGCCCCTCTCAAGGCGAGATTTCGCTGATCGCCACCGCCCGATTCTCCCTGAACGACCTGCCCGCAGCCAAGGCAAGTACGACCGGTGCCCTCCCGTCGCTGCCCGTTACTTCGACCTCTGTATCATCCCGGATAGCGCCAATGAAGGAGCGTAACTCATCCGCATAGGCGGCCATGTACCGTTCAAGGAAAAAGTAGAGTGGCTTCGCGTGGATCACCCCGGCCTCTGTTTGCCTGATGACCCGGTCGGGCGTGTTGTTTTCGCACATGATCGACCCAAGTGAGCCCAGTACCTCAACTCTTTGGTCACCCCCGTAGACAGCCTGCCGCGAGTTGGTGATCACACCAAGTGCTCCGCAGCCGTACCGCAACGTAACCACGGCCGTGTCGATATCGCCTGCCTCGCCTATTTCAGGATCGACCCGAACGGCTCCCGCAGCCGACACCGCCTCCACCTCGTCGTTCAGCAGGAAGCGAGCCATATCAAAGTCGTGAATCATCATGTCCAGAAAAAGGCCGCCAGACCCTCTGATATAGCTCAGTGGCGGCGGAGCAGGGTCCCGGCTTGTGATCTGTACCAGGTAGGGTGTTCCCACCTCACCACTGCGCACAGCATCCCGTATACTTCGGAAGTTGGGGTCGAACCGGCGGTTGAAGCCGATCTGCAGCTTAGTCCCGCTTTCTGCAACAGCCGCCAGCGCAGCGTCTACCGCGGGCAGGTCCAACGCGATCGGCTTTTCGCAAAATGCGTGCTTGCCCGCTCGGGCGGCCTGAATGATGAAATCAGCGTGCGACTCTGTTGATGAGCAGATTGCCACCGCATCAACGTCCTCCCGACCGAATACCTCCTCCGGTTCTCCGCTCGCCTGCGCTATGCCGAACCGCCGCGCCGTCTGCTCCGCCGCCGCCTTGACAACGTCTGCGATCGCGACCACCTCGGCTTCCTGGATATGTCGCGTCAGATTCTCCGCATGAACCTGCCCAATCCGCCCGGCCCCGATGATTGCGAATCTGACCTTCTGTTCCACCCCTGCCTCCTCAGTCAATTTCCTGTAGCCGGATCCAGCGTCCCTCGCGCGCGCTCAAATCAGCCGCGTCAGTGATTCGCTGTACGATGGCCCCGTCTTCAAGACTCGGGCTGAATGGCTCCCCATCGGCGATCGCGTTGATCCAACCCCGCGTCATATGGTCCTCGACCCGGAAGACATCGCGATAGGTATTGTGCACCGTATCGCGCCGCGCCGCCCCCCAAACGTGCTCCGGCAACTCGAGCGGCCGCGTCGGACCTTCTCCTCGCCGTGTGCCCTCAACCTCCTGCCTTTCAACCCAATCGATCACACTGCGCAGCGTACCCTCTTCCCCGTGCAGGTCGAACTCATGGCGCTGGCCGAATACGGACTCCTCCGTGCATACGGCCGAGGCCTGAACCAGCCCCTGGGCGCCATTGGCAAACTTCAGCAAAGTGTAGGCCGCATCTTCCGTACGCTCGTAAGGCTTCCCTTCCGGCGTGACATCGGGTCGGTCAACAAACTCGCCCCCCAGACAAAACACGTCCGTCACCTCACCAAACCACCAAAAGGCCAGATAGAAAAAGTGCGAAGCGATGTTGCCCAGCACACCCGTTGCGGCAAAAGCCCGGTCGTGTCTCCATCCATAGCCCGGCTCGCGCGCGTAACCCGTGTAGTAGCGCAGATTCAAATGATAGGGTCTGCCAATGTAGCCCTCCTCCACCAACTCCTTGATGTACCTGTTCGTCGGCATAAAACGGTAGGTAAACGGAGTGCAGTGAACAACGCCCTTTTCCGCAGCCAAGGCGGCCATCTCAGCCGCATGACCGTAGGTCAGCGCCAAAGGCTTTTCGCATAGCACGTGTAGACCTGCCTCCAATGCCTGCATCGTGATGGGGTAGTGTGTCTCATGACCGGACGCCACCACCAGCGCCTCTATCTCACCGCTGCTAATCAGCGACTCGTAGCTTGTGTATACCTGAGGAATATCCCAGCGCGCTGCAAAACTCTCTGCCCGTTCCCGGTTCCGGCCGCAAACTGCCACAACATCCGCTCCCGGGTGAGCATCCAGCGCCGGCAGATACATCGCGTCGGCCCACCAGCTTGTGCTGACGACACCTACCCTTACTGCCTCTGACATTTCAATTCTCTCCCTGAATTCAACGTAGGTTCGTACTGAAGGAGGCCACTAAACGCTGCTTTCGTCAGGCAATGGTCGCACTTCCTCCCACGCTCCGCTTTCCCAGGACCCCATCATCGCCTCCTGTACCTCCGCCAGGCGCCGCGCATCCGCGAAACTGGGCGACCGCTGAACACCTTCGGCTATTGACATCAGAAAACTGTGCGCCTCCAGAACCTTAAGGTCCTCGTAGCCCAGCCCAATGCCGTCTCCCGGATTGAATCGCGCATGGGAAGGGTAGGCGGGTCCCCCCAGCAATGTGGTATAGCCATCGTGCATCCCGTCCCTGCCGGGCAGATATAGCTCCAGTTCGTTCATCCGCTCGAAGTTCCAATTGGCGGCGCCCTCTGTGCCGTTAACCTCGAAGGACATTTCGCACTTCGGCCCGAAGATCGCCCGGCAGGCCTCAAAGCTGCCCTGCACCCCGTTCTCAAACTCGACCAGCGCACCAACGTAGTCTTCGTTCTCCACCTCGCCGGTCGGATCGCCCTCCTTGCCGACCGAGAAGTGCGTCCCCTGTCCGGGCACCGGCAAAGGACGCTCTCTTATGAACACATTCCGGCTGCTGACCAGCCGCTTGATCGGTCCCACGAGCATATGCGCCATGTCGACAGTGTGCGACATGATATCGCCCAGCACTCCCAGCCCGGCCTGCTCTCTCCTGAAACGCCACGTCAACATCCCGTAGGGGTTACTGCCATACATCGCGAAGAAACGGCCCCGGTAATGCGTCAGACGACCCAACTTGCCCGATTCGATCAGCTCCCGGCAGTGCTGCACCATCGGCGCCCACCGGTAGTTGAAGCCGACAAAGCTCATCACACCCGCCTCACGCGCCAGTCTTTCGATCGCCGCCGTCTCCTGCGGGCTGCGTCCCACCGGCTTTTCACAGAAAACATGCTTCCCGGCTGTGGTTACCGCTTCCACCATCTCCTTGTGCAGGAAGTTTGGCGCCGCGATGTTGACGACCTGTACCTCGGGGTGATCGACGACCTCATGCCAGTCAGTCGTGGAAGCCTCGAATCCCAGCGTTTCTCTCGCCTCCTTCGCCCTGTGGGCCACATCGTCGGCGCAGATCACCAGCCGCGCCCGCACCCCGCTGTCGTGAAAGCGGTCGTTCACCAGTCTGTAAGACCGGCTGTGGGTTGTACCCATCCAGCCCATGCCAATGACGCCGATACCTATCTCTTGGACCATGCCTGTCTCACTTTCCTCAAGTCGTGGTTGCCTCGGCTGGTCAAGACCGCCCCGCCGTTAAGCAAGTCCCGATGAACTTGCAACCGGCGGGGCGAGTGTGCTGCAGTAGTTTAAGGACCGCCTGCGCTTAGAACTTCCTGCTCCAATGCTGTGGCCAGCGCTCCACTACAACCTTCGTCTGTGTGTAAAACTCTATCCCGTGTCGGCTCTGCGCGTGGAGATCGCCGAAGAAGCTCTCGTTCCAGCCGCTGAACGGGAAGAAGGCCATCGGCGCCGCCACACCAATGTTAATGCCGATGTTGCCGGCGTCGACCTCGTGGCGGAACTGGCGCGCCACCGCGCCGCTGCTCGTGAATAGGCAGGCCATATTCCCGTACGCACTGACGCTGCGATCATTTATCAGCGCAATGGCGTCCTCTATCGTATCCGCGTGCATCAAGCTGAGAACAGGGCCAAAAATCTCGGTACGGGCAATTTGGCTCGTCGGGTCCACCGAATCCAGTACCGTCGGAAACACCCAATAACCATCGTCGTACCCCGCCACCTTCTTCTGTCGCCCATCCACCAGGACACGCGCCCCCCCTTGTGCCCCGTCCTCAATCAGGCCCTCAATGCGCTGCTTGCTTTCCCGCGTGATGACCGGTCCCATCTCCGTCGAATCGTCCAGACCGTAACCCACCTTCCGGCTGGCCGCCAGATCGGCGATGCCCTCGGTAAAGGGGTCTCTGGCCTCGCCGACCGTCACCGCAACCGAGACAGCAAGACATCGCTGGCCCGCGCACCCGAACGCCGAATCGCCCATCATCTGCGTAGTAGTCTCGATATTCGCGTCCGGCATGATCACCACCGGATTCTTCGCCCCGCCTTGGCATTGCGCCCGCTTGCCATTGGCCGTGGCCCGGCTGTAGACATACTTCGCAACCGCGGTCGAGCCCACAAAGCTGATCGCCCGAATTTCAGGATTGTCAAGAATCGCGTTGACCGTATCCGCGCCGCCGTTCACAAGCTGCACAACCCCCGGCGGGAAACCGGCCTCCTCAATCAACGCAAACAGCTTCTGCGTCGTCATCGGCACCTTTTCGCTCGGCTTGAGGATGAAACAGTTGCCGGTCGCCACCGCGTAGGGAAGAAACCACAGCGGAATCATGCCGGGAAAATTGAACGGCGTGATCGCCGCCACCACGCCCAGCGGTTGCCTGAACATGTGCTCGTCGATGCCGCTCGCAATGTCCTCGTTGTTCCACCCCTGCATCAGCGAAGGCGTACCGCACGCGACCTCCACATTCTCAATACCTCGCCGCATCTCGCCCACGCTTTCGGTAAACGTCTTGCCGCACTCGTCGGTGATGACCCGCCCGATCTCCTCCAGATGCTCCTCCAGCAGCATCTTCAACCGGAAGAGCGGTTGCACGCGGTCGACCACCGGCGTCTCTCGCCACTCGGCGTAGGCCTTCATCCCAGCCCGCGCCGCCGCATCCACCTCCGCAGCCGGCGACAGCCCCACTGTCGCAATCGTGCCCCCCGTCGCAGGGTTATGCACGTCAAGCGCGTCCGCCGCACCGTTTCGCTCCCACTGGCCGTTGACGTAGTTGAGAACTTCCTGTTTCTGTGTCATATCTCTAGCCTCTCCTAGGAGAATATCTTGTCAAGCGCCACTCTGACGTCCAACGTCGGATCAATGACATCGCCCTCTACGAATACACGGGCGTCCATATCCGGAGTGAATACCGCTACCTGCTTCAGCGGAGGTTGCACCAGCCATACCGACCTGATCCCGAATCGGAAGTAGGTCTCTATTTTCGGGATGATCTCATTGACACTCTGAGAGGGAGACAATATTTCAACCACTGTGATTGGAGGCTCCGACGCACGCACTTCATCGTGCAACCAGTCAGGATCCCGAAAGTTGCAGATAGAAAGGTCGGGAGTCGTCAACGGCTCCGTAGCAAGCGACAACTCACCGCCAACGAAAAACCTGTCTCCGCAAACTGCATGTAGAGCAAACTGCAGTTGAGACTGGACGTAAAAGTGATTGAAACTTGGCAAAGGCTTCCCTCGCTCCTGCTCGTAATCCTCAACTTTGCCTGCATCATGAGTCGGAATCACCGTCATCGCTAAACTCCTGTGTACAAGAAACCCGAACTCACTTGCTGGATCGATTTGGCGCCGATTCTAAACCGATCTGGCAAGGGACGCACCACAATTCGCTAGGAGGACTGGCGAACGACCAATGTTCGAAACGCTAACTGCTGCGCCCAGAGGGCAGTTTCAAATGTAATACCTCTCGCTGGCACGCATCTCTTCCCACTCCTCACGCGCCGCGTTGACCGTGTCCAGCTCACTCACCTCAGCAACCGGCACGTCCCACCAGCTGTACCCCTGCACGCCCAGATAGCGATCGTCCGGCACGTATATCACCGTAGTCCTGTCGACACTCTTGGCGTCCTGCAACGCCCGGACGACGTCGCCCACGCTCTCGCAGCGGATGACATGGCAACCCAGGCTCTCCGCGTTCATCGCCAGATCCACCGGCAGCGGGTCGACGTCGTATCCCGGATCGTCCGTCGGCAGCCCGTTAAAGGACTCACCGTTGCGGTGCGCCGCCTCAACCTGACCGGGATAAATGTACCGCGTGCCAAATCCGCCCTGCCCCAATGAACGGCTGAGAGACCCAATCGAGCGGAAGCCGGTATTGTCCATCAGAATGACGGTAAGTTTGTACCCTTCTTGGATCGAAGTGATCAGATCGGTATTCATCATCAGATAGCTGCCGTCGCCCACCATCACGTAGACCTCCCGCTCCGGCTCCGCCATCTTGATGCCCAGCCCGCCCGCGATCTCGTAGCCCATGCACGAGTAACCGTACTCGAGGTGGTACTGCTTGCTGTGCCTCGCCCGCCACAGCTTGTGCATGTCTCCTGGCAGGCTACCGGCCGCACACACCATCACCGCGTCCGGGTCGCCTTGGTCGTTCACCGCCCCGATCAGCGCACCCTGGTACGGCAGCCCGCTCTCGGCCTCGTGCAAGTCATAGTTGCGCTGCACCTCCGCTTCCCATCCGTCATGCAGCCTCTGCGCCTGCGCAACACTCTCGTCGCCATTGCGATAGTCGGCCAGCAGTTCGCCCAATTCCTCCAGCGTGACCCGCGCATCGCCAACCAGCGGAATGGCGCAATGCTTGTACGCGTCAAACTCGGCAACATTGATGTTCACGAACTGTACGCCAGGGTGCTTGAACGCCGTCTTGCTGGACGTTGTGAAGTCACTGTAGCGTGTGCCGATGCCGATTACAACGTCGGCTTCGTCCGCCACCTGTTCTGCTGCAAAAGTGCCCGTCGCGCCGGTCGCCCCCAGCTGCAGCCGATGGTCGTACCGCAGGCTGCCCTTTCCGGCCATCGTCTCTGCAACCGGAATGCCGAATCGGTCGACGAACTCTCTCAGGGCTGCGGTCGCATCACTGTACAGCACCCCCCCGCCAGCGATGATCAGAGGCTTCTCCGCCTTACGGATCGCCGCCGCCGCCTTCTGCAGCGCGGCCGCGTCAGGCCGGTTGCGTGGCACCGTCCACACCCGCTTCTCGAACAGCGCCGACGGATAGTCAAACGCCTCCGTCTGCACGTCCTGCGGAATCGAGAGCGTAACCGCGCCCGTGTCCGCCGGGCTCGTGAGCACGCGCATCGACTCGATTAACGACGTCACCAACTGGTCCGGCCTGTTGATCCGGTCCCAGTACCTGCTGACCGGCTTAAAGCAGTCATTGACAGAAACGTCCTGGCTGTGCTCCGACTCCAGCTGCTGCAGCACCGGCGCCACATTGCGGCGGGCGAAGATGTCCCCCGGAAGCAGCAGCACGGGCAACCGGTTGATCGTCGCCGTAGCCGCGCCGGTCACCATATTGCTTGCCCCGGGACCGATCGAGCTTGTACAGGCCAGCGTGCGCATCCGGTTGGTATGCTTGGCATAGGCCGCCGCCGTATGCACCATCGCCTGTTCATTACGCGTCTGATAATAGCGAAAATCCGGATACTGCTGCAGGGCCTGGCCAATTCCAGCAACATTGCCGTGTCCGAATATCCCAAAACAGCCGCCGAAAAAGGGCTGCTCCACGCCGTCCCGTTCGCTGTACTGGTTCTTGAGAAATCGCACGATAGCCTGCGCCATGGTCAATCGTTCTGTATTCATCAGTTTCCTCAATTCTGTTACAGTGTCCGGACTCTTAGAGCGGCTTCATCCCAAGCTAAACAATTGCTGACATTGCTACCCATAAATGGCAGGCCTCTCCGGCAAACTGACAACCACCGGTTCTCTCTTCCTTCCAGACTCGATGCAGGCATCCGCAACAAGTATCGAAACATATCCATCCCACGCGCTCGGTCCCGTTGCCTCGCCGTCCAGGATCGACTGCACCCACGCCTGCACCTCATTGATATAGGCCGTGTTGAATCTCTGCAGCCAGTCCTCCTCCACCCACTGCCCGCTTGCATTGCTGTGCCGCACGACCGGGCTCTGTAGTGGACTCGTATGTACCACGCCCGTCTCACCGGTGATACTCACCTCAATTTCGTACCCGTAACCGGCATCCGCGTTACATTCAAGCCCGCCCAGCGCGCCGCTCTCAAACTGCAACTGGACCATGACATAGCGCGCGCTATCCGGGCGGTCCGGTGAAATCGGAATGTAGGAAGTATGCACGCCGACGATCTCATCCTCCATCATCCAGCGCGCCGAGTGAATGTCGTGAATGAGAGAACCCGTAATGACGTCGCCAAGCGAGAGACAATCATCACTGGAGGGGTTAATGTGCACGCTGCGAAAAACTAGGGCATTCCCCTGCGCCCCGCTGTCGCTCACCCGTTTGACCGCTACGTGTGCCGGGTCATACTGCCGCATGAGGCCGACCTGCACAAGCCTTCGACCGCCTCTGACCTCAGCACTGATGACCCCACTGGCCTCCTCGCCCCCCGTCGCCAGTGGCTTTTCGCAGAGCACGGGCTTGCCCGCAGCGATGCACACCCTCGTCAACTCGGCGTGGAAGCTGTTTGGCGCCGCAATCACCACCGCGTCGACTTCCGGCGCAGAAATGAGCTGCTCTGCATCCGTATAGATCCGTGCGCCGCCGCATCTCGCAGCGATCTCCTTGGCACGCGCCGCGTCCACATCCATGATCGCAGCAACCTCGGCCGCGGCGACCAGATAGGTCAGATTCGAGGCGTGCCGCGCCCCCATGCCGCCTGTTCCGATAATGCCGACTTTGACTGTTCGGCTCACTCTCTACCCCTTGATGCCGGCTTAAAGTCGCCAGGACCTCCCGCACGTGCTACTGCCACGCGCTGTCTTTGGCGCCTACATTCCAGTACGGATCGTCCAGCGGCGGAGGCTTGGACACCGGACCTGCCCCCCGCACCGACTGGTCGAAGTCGATCAAGCTGCCCGTCATCATTCCCGACTCATCCGACGCCAGAAATGCAATCGCTCGCGCCACTTCATCCGTCTTGAGCAGGCGCCCGAAAGGTTGTTCGGCCTCCGCCTTCTCCAGCCAATCCTCGCCATCCGAATGAAAGGTACGCTGAATGAAGTCCTCGGCCGGTGAATCCATCCAGCCCACGGCAATGGCATTCACTCGGATCCGGTAGCGCATGACCGCAAATGCAACATTCTTGGTCATCGCGTTGAGTGCGCTCTTGGAGGCCGTATAGGGAAGTAAGAACTGCTCGCTGCCGAAGGAAGCCACGCTGGAAATATTGACGATCGACCCGCCGTTCCCCTCGCGCCGCATCAGCTTGCACGCATCCTGCATGAGCAGCAGCGGCGCCCGCGTGTTGACCGCAATTATTCTGTCGAAAAGCTCAGGCGTCGTGTCCCAGATATTCCCGCGCACTGTAAGCGCGCCGCTGTTGACCAGCACATGCAGCGCGCCAAACTGTCTGTCCGCCTCGGCCACGATGCTTCGGCATGCGTCAACTTCCGCCAGATCGGCCTGCACGAAATGGGCCCGGCAGCCCCCGCCCCGCAGGTCGGCCGCCACTGCGTTGCCCCGCTCGGCATTACGCCCGCTCACAATAATCCCCGCCGCGCCCCGTTCCGCAAACAGCCGCACCGCCGCCTCACCTAGCCCCTGCGTGCTGCCCGTTACAACGGCAAACTTGCCCTGCAAAGAACCCGGGTCAGTTGACATTGTATACACTTCCTATCTGTATGGATGATCCATATGCCTCTGGCTCGTTGAACCGCAACCAATGAAGCCAGATCTGGAACCGTTACCAGTTTAACTCTTGTCTGAGAAACGCCCTGTTGCCCCTCGCGCTTTCCAGAGCGTCGATCCCCATTCCCGGTAGTATATCCTGCTCGACTGTGCCCCAGCCGTCAAAGTCCATCTCGTGCAAGATACGGTTGATCCCCTGCCAGTCAACCGTCCCCTTGCCTAATTCCGGGAAGACGCCGGACGAAACACCATCGTAGTAGTCGCCCCCGCGCCCGATCACCTCTTCGCGGACGCGTCCGTCACACTCCTTGATGTGCAGATACCACGTACGATCTCGCCACTTGTCGAGCACCGCGACCGGGTCGCCCCCGCCGTACGCAATGTGCGCCATATCAAAGCAAAGGCCGACAAGCTCAGGATCAGTGCGCTCAAGCAGTGCGTCGATTTCAAAGTCGGTCTCCAGGTACCCGCCCACGTGCGGGTGAGCCGCGCACTTCATTCCGAACTCTTCATGCACTAACTTGGCAAAGGCGTTCACATTTTCGGCAGCCTGGTCCCACTCGGCGTCACTAAGCGAATCCTCGGGCCGTATCCGTCCGGCCCGCCCGCCCCGGTTCTCCACCACAAAAAGTACATCCGACAGAACAATGTAATCGCAGCCCATCGCCGCAAGCACCTCTGCCGTCTCCAGCGCCTCTCGGTAGACCGTCTCGTCATCCTTGCCGGCCAGGAAATTGAAGATCGTAAATGCCGATGTCAGCGTAAGCCCCCGCCGCTCCAGGTCGTCACGCAGCATCGGAATATCGAATGGCAAATAACCGTATGGCCCCAACTCCGTCCCCACATAGCCTGCCTCCCGAATCTCATCAAGGACCTGGCTATACGGAGGAACGTTAGGCGTGTCCTTCATCAAAACGCCCCACGATACGGGAGCTGTCGCAATTCGTACTTTCATTTGTTCCCAATCCTAGTCATCCATGGTTAGGCGAATATACAGTTCTCGAAATAGCGGGCACTTGACACTCACAACCTCAGGCGAAATCTGTCTCAAAAACCTTGCTGTATGGATGCCTTTGGAATACCGGGACTTTGCGCCGCATTCCAATGAAGCTTCGACAATCGCGTCGGAGAGCTTATCACGACAAGAATCTTTCTCCTCGTCAAAAACACCGAATGTCTCAGGATTTCTAAAGGGAACAGCCTTCTGGGTGCTTAGCCAATGACGCATCTGGCCATGACAACCCCGAAAATCCGGATCGGAGGCAACTGTGCCGTCCCAATCGGCAACGATCCACGCTTCAATCTCTGGTGAGGCAAGTCCAACATAGAATGAGATGCCGGCCGCCTGTTCAACCTTCCCAATTGATGAAGCGAAAAGCTCTCGTCTTTCTTTGGCGTCGTGGCAGTCAAGGTCATCGATTACGAGAATGACATCACAGAATCCGCCTGCGTTTAGTGACTCAAAGAGCAGCCTCTCTAGTTGCTGCGCGTGGCTCCTTCCTGTTCTCCCATAGCCTGGCTCAACCGACGGACGTGGTCCGGGCTTCCTTCTGACTGGTGATTTGCGTTCGAAAATGAAGTCTGGGCGGACTCTTTCGAGCAGTGGTATCAATCCTCTGACTTCCGATTCTCCTCCTCCCGAAAATACCCAAACTACCAAGGCCACCCCCCAACCGCGGGATTACCTACCCTATACAGGTCTCCTAACTGCCATCCTTCTTCAAGCCAACCTGTAACGGCACTCTCGGTTAATCTTGACGGGGTAAAGTGACTCCGACTCTCGCTATCCGGCTGAAATGCATATATGGATCCATCGTTATCAAGTTGGTCCGTAAAGCTGTCGAGCAGATCGGGACTGTGAGTGCTTACGATTACCTGCGTCCGCTGCGACGCCCCTTTGATCCATTCCGCTAGGATCGGCATCCATGCTGGGTGGATCCCAAGTTCAGGTTCCTCGATAACAATAAGCGTCGGGAGGGTCGGCGAATGCAGAATGACAGCCCAAGTCAACATGCGTATGGTGCCGTCCGACATTTCGTTGAGATAGAATGGTTCGGAGCAACCCTCCACATGCCACTCAATGGTTAGGGCGTAACTGCCAATCGGCACACCCCTTATCCTCCTGGTGAAAGGAAGAACATCTCTAATGGCTTCATTAACTGTATTTTCAAATTCGATATCTTCCTGTATCAGATTGAACAAAACTAATGCCAGATTTTCACCCGTCTCTGACAAGAACAAGTCGGACTGGCCTAGTTTCGGCACTGACGTTTTTATCCGCTCCAAGTCCATGTTGTTAGCGTTGTAAAAACTCCAGTAAAGTGCATTGTCCACGATTTTTCCGCGAGGTCCGTACAAGGGCACTGCTTCCGGGGGAAAGCGACTGCCTTCCAGCAGGCGGGGAATCGCCGATAAAGCTAACTCGTTTACAGGAACATCTCCGATCTGCTCCAAATGGGTTGGGGGACTCACCATCGGGTTCAACAACCGATTTCTATAGCTGAACACAGAAATAACACCTGAGCCGCCGCCGCCATACTCCCCACTATGTACGCGGTAATAGGCAGGAGGCATGGAGAGACCTCGACCGCTATCCAGATACTCTCTCCCGACAATAACTTGCCTGTGGTTTCCTTGCACCAACAGATCGATCCCCAGAGTTGTTTCTTCTTGATCTATTGCGAAGTGATACTCGATACCTACGTTAGCCGGTGCATCCAGCGTTCCATCCAGAATTCGTGCCCCGCCCAATTCAAAGACCGCGTCTTCAAAGTTTGTCCTCCCTCTCTGGTCATCGACTATGGTGCCCGCGACGCTGTACTGGAGGAATTCAAACAGTGATATCAGGTTGCTCTTTCCAGATCCATTCGCTCCAATTAAAACGGTCAGATCGCCAAAGTCTATCCCATTCTCCAGTCGAATGTTCTTATAGTTTTTCGCGACAATCTCTGAAATTGATACTGAATTCATCGGTTCCTGATTTGGCCAGCTGTTCCTAAGTAGGAAGCCTCATTCGCTTCCGAGGTAGTCTAGCGATTTCCCCTTGAAAAAACTGTAGCCCCCTAAAACCCACCCCGCTCCTCAACAAACGCCATCACCTCATCATACGTCGGCATAAAATTCGCACACCCATGCGCCAGCACCACCATCGCCCCACAGGCATTCCCAAGCCGCGCCGACCGTTGCCAGCCCCAGTCGTTCACGAACCCGTAAATGAACCCGGCCCCAAACGCATCCCCGGCCCCGAGGATATTGTAAATCTCGACCGGAAAACCCGGCGCCTCCAGAACCTCCCCACCAGCCAAATGCACCCGCGAACCCAGCGCCCCCACCTTCTCGACCACCGCCTGCGGTCCCAACTCCAGCAGCCAGCCGATAGCCGACTCGACGTCGCCTTCCACCTTCGCATCTGACACCTGCGAGTGCGTCAACGACATCTGGCTGGCATCGCTTAGCACAGCCGCGTTGATCTCATCCTCTGTACCGATAACAACGTCAACATTGGGAAGAACCGAGCGCGCGACCACGCCGAACGCCCGCGGGTCGTGCCACTGATCGGGCCGGAAGTCGAGGTCGAATATTACGGTCGTACCCACCTGCTGCGAATACTCCGCCCCAAACATCGTCGAGCTGCGGCTCGGCTCCTTGCTCAGATTCGTACCCGCAAACTGGAACACCTTCGCATCGGCAACAGGCGCAGCCAGCACGTCGTCAATCGTCAACTCGATGTCGGCGCAGTTCTCGCGGTAATACACCAGTGGAAACTTGTCCGGCGGCTCGATGCCCAGCACAACCGCGCTGGTCCGGTGCCCCGGCTTACGCGGGCTATAGCTGAAATCCACGCCCTCCTTCTCTAGAAAAACGGCGATGAAATCCCCAACCGGGTCCTCGCCCAGACCGGTAACAAGCGCCGTCTTCAAGCCCAGCCGTGCCCCGCCCACACTGATGTTGGTCGGAGAACCGCCCACATACGCCGCGAAGCTGCCGATCTCCGCAAAAGGCGCGCCCACGTCGTTGCTGTAAAGATCGATCGAAGAGCGCCCCATGTGCAGCGAGTCGTACCTTCTCGCTTCATTATCAGTAGTCATCTTCCTGGCTTCCTCTGACCTGGTCCCCGAGTTGCCTAACCTGTCACCATCTTCGT
Organism: Caldilineaceae bacterium; assembly: GCA_011523365.1. Taxonomy (GTDB): domain Bacteria; phylum Chloroflexota; class Anaerolineae; order Caldilineales; family Caldilineaceae; genus Bin5. Next base: position 17,372 of record WTGY01000032.1, on the reverse strand, counting down.
GCGCCCTAACCTAATGTCAGTACAACGGCAATCGATCATCCACACCGCTATACTTCTCCTTCACCCACCCGTAATCCGGGTCCTCCTGGTTGGCAAGACTTTGCGCGCTGCCCGCCAGCACGTTCAGATAATATGTTGTGTAGCCCGGCATGCTCACCACAGGATGATACCCCTCCGGCACCAGCACCGCCTCATTATGCCCAACCCGGACCAGCGCATCGATAGGATTGCCCGCCGCGTGCATAGGTGAGTTTTCGTCGGTATAGACTCGCTGGTAGGCAAATCCCTCCTTCCGGTCGATCCGGTAGAAGTAAACTTCCTCTAGGTCCGCCTCGATCAACTCGCCATCCTCGTCCTCAATGTGGACGTCGTGCTTATGCGGAGGGTAGCTGCTCCAGTTGCCGCTCGGCGTGTATACTTCCACAAGTACTATCCTGTGCACCGGCGAACCGGGAGGCAGCAAATCATTGATCTGCCGGCTGACATTGTCGCCGCCTCTTATGCTGATCGCCACATCTTCCGGCCTGATCAACCACGGTTCGTGGTCCTCAGACGTCGGCACCCATGTGACCGCAAACTCCCCCGCCTCCTCCGCCGTGACCGTCAAACTGGTCTGTCGCGGAAGATAAAGGGCGTGCGCACCGCCGCTGAATACGTCCGACCTCCCGCCAATGCCGTCCCAACTACCTCTGCTGCTCTCGACTCGGTAGCGTCCCGTCAGATTGACAAAAGCAAACTCGTTTTCGCCAGTGTCGAAGGACCAGGTCCCGCCATCTCCCAACCGCCTCGCCTGAAATGAAATGTACTCCCAGCCGGCGCTCTGGGGAGTCACCGTGAGGATGAGATCCTTGTCCCCACTGTCGGACTCTGGCTTTATCAGCACGCTTTCTGCCGTGTAACGCATTTTCACCTTCTTTCCTTACTTCGGTCAGGAACCCGGCACCAACGGCTTGTTCGTCGCCGCAAATCGACCATAGCCGAGCGGCTCCGTTGGATGCCCCAACTGGGCCAGTACCGGAGTCATCTGGCTGCGGTGCTCAGTAGCATGATTGAACACGTGCCGCAGAACATCATCCATCCTTATCGCCATTTCATGGCCTTCAGAGACGCGGTAATGGAGAAACTCTTCGAGCCCTCTGGCCGTCAACGAGTCAACATAATCCTGCCATTCGCTCCACAATGATTCCCAGGCCGTCCGCAGTTCGGCGAAGGAAGCAAAGTCCGACGCAGCCGGCAAACTCGCAGGGCTTTGGCCTCCAATCCTTTGCAGCCACACCCGTTCAGCACCGTAGCCGTGAGCAGCCAGCCCGTGCAGCGACTCCCAGAAGAAAGGGCGTTCGGCAAAGTACTCCTCTACCGTGAGCGCTTCCAAACTGGGAAACACCTTTCGCCAAGCCCATTTGTTGTATTCAAAAAGCCTGCCTGTTGAATGAACAGACATCTGTCTTATCCTTTCAGAAGGAGATTGCAGGTCGCGCTCAGATGCGGCTTTCCCGCACTGGCGCTATTACCCATATATGAGTGAGTCGGTGGGGCATGGGGCTTGCATGGCCTGCCTCATTCCCACATGGCCGGCGCGCGCAGCAACCACGGAGAGTGTATAGCACGCACAGGCTGAATTGTCAACCTTCTCTGTATGATCTGAGGCTGTTCTTATGCCAGGCGCTTTTCTTTTCGGCACCCGAACCAAGGTGCCAAGTACCGACTGACCGTTGTGATGTCGAAAAAAGACGACTGTCGTCTTCAGGTTATCTGCAGTGAAGAGGAGGCAGCTGTCGGGGATGAGTTACGCGAGGCAGTCGGCACTATACCCCCTATGCGTTTCGGTTCCGTCTTCCGACTCAATCCTGCTGACTTCAGGACTTCGCTCTCCTCCGGACTTCAGGGATGTGTCTATCACTTATGCCATCTGAAAAAGTACTCGCCCCGCCATTCAACCGCCTCCCCGTCAAACCAAGGCATCCAGTCCCACGATTATCCGCCCATGGCAAAATAGGCAAAGTCAAGAGGCTCGGTCGGATGTCCCAACTGTGCCAGCACCGGTGTCATCTGGCTCCGGTGCTCTGTACCGTGATTAACTACATGGCGCAAGACGTCTTCCAGTGAAATGCTGAAGACCTCACTAGAATCACTCCGATACTGGACCGAGCTCGCTAACGTGTTCGGTGTCAGCGAACTGAGATAATCTTGCCACGCTTCCCACAATGGTTCCCAGGAATCGTGTAAGGCTGTAAACGTCGGGAACTGCCCTGCTGTCGCTGGACGCGGCGAGATCGCATCACGCGATCGGAGTAGCCAGTTCCTCTCAGAACTGAATCCGTGGACTGCCAGGCCATGAAGGGAGTGCCAGAAGAAGGGGCGTTCAGCGAAATACTCCTCTTCCGGAAGCGCCTCCAAACTCAGAAAAACTCGGTTCCAGGCCCACCTGTTGAAGGCAAACAACCTTTCTGCAGACTGAATTGACATTGACGTAGTCCTCTCTAAATCCTGATACCGAAAAACATGCGAATCTGCGCTTCATTCTCTCCTGCAATGGCAAGTCTCGAGTTGGGCCGCAGCCCATGCATGCTGCTGCGTCCCACTTTTATCCGAAATTCACAACGGCTCCATCTCCCCCGAGTTTTCTAAGTCGGCAAAATAGGAATAGCCGTTGTCTGTGCGAGTGCTTATGTCAGGCCTGATGCCAAACACTGCCTGTCCGCGGCAACTCCACCAGCGGCTCAGGAGCCGCCTCAACGCACCTCACCCGCAGAAAACTGACCGCCCGGGTTAGCACGCTTTCAGGGGAAAGAAGGCTGGTGTCAATGACCAGGTCCGCATGGACCCGCGCATGCGCCAGCCGCTTCAACTCCGTCCTGCGCCAGGGCTCGTCCCAACTGACGTCAGGACGCCGCTCGCCTTGGGCCGCCAGATCCGCATCCAGAAATATCAGCCAGTTTGGCGGCCGGATACGCTGCCACATGTCAGGCACCTGGCTGTGCTCCTGGGCAACGGGGCGGGCATTGTAGCCCAGCCGTCTCAAACCGGCCACAAGTGTCGATTTGCCGGCCGCGCTAACACCTACGATTTTGACAAGGTCCAAATTCACTTGTACCGCCCCCATTGGCGGTCGGAATGAGCTACAATAAAGCCTGCAAGGTCCAGGATACGCTAAATGGGCAGAGAAATCTCCATGCGGCGGATCTTCTGCTCCCACTGATGCGAATCAACCCTGATCACGAGGACAGTCGAGTCGTCTCGTGGCCGTCCGTTATCCAGTTCAAGCGCCGCTTCCAGGACGCGATCGGCTATCCCCTTGGCGGTGTTCTCTCCCACACCAACATCGCTGCTCTTCTCGCTTCCTTCGTTCAAACAGGCCGCGCCCGCAACATCCATCGCGCCGCCGCTTCGGTGCCCGGCGCTCCAAATCCCATCGGTAAATACAACCGCCGTCAAACCAGGCTCAAGCGGAAGTTCAACGATATTTGGTTTTGTATTTCGATAAATCCCAATAGCGTCGCACTCTTCGTCTAACCACTCCGTCCCGCCATCCCGCTGTACCAAGACTGGACAGCGGCTGTTACGGCTGAGTACGAGCGTCTCCGTAACCAGATCCACGCTCGCAATGACCAGCTCCGCGCTGACCTTACCCCCCCGATTCGTGCGCAAGTAATCGTGCGTCGCCCGCGCCACCGCCCCGTCCCGCACCCCTTCAGCAATCAGGCTCATCGCCTTCCGCGCCACCACATTGCTGATCGCCTTCGCGCTGCGTCCACTTCGCTGACCGTCTGAAACCACGATACTGATCCCGCCGTGAGGACGCTCCACGACCTCAACCGTGTCCCCACTCTCGCTGGACGCGTACTTTGACACCTTCGCAACCGCGATCTGTATCTCAATTCGGTTCATCTTTCGGCGCGGCCTCCCAATGGAAGGGCAGTTCTCCAACGTCCACTTCCTCTAGGGCAATTCGTGTCGATGAGAGACATGTGTAATGCAATCGGGTCCGCCCGTTGAAGTGACGGTGCTGTCTCCCCATGTGCCCGCCATAAAAGCACAGCAACAGTGATATGTCAATCGAGAAGGCAAGAAACGTGCATCCCAATACAAGGGCAAAACCTGCCAGTCCCTCATGTAGCAACGGAGCCATATCCAGTCCGCGATCAACTCTGAGGCAGACCAGACGCCGTCTCTGACTACTAACTACTGACTACTAACTGCTGCAGTTCTGGGCGGTCGGGCCTATTCGGCCCTCCCTTGTGCGGGGGCTCCGCCCCCGCAACGCCCCCTCTACTGCCTCGCCGACCTGGTGTCGACATTGGTGACAGGTGCCTAATCGAAGGTGTCCAGCCCGACCACGTCCCGCCAGTCCCATCAGGTCCCCGTTCGTGCCGGCCCTGTGCCTGCACTGCGTCTCGCCCAAAGACGGCAAACAATTTCAGCCACCGCCGCCATGGATTCCCCGCCAGACTGTTCCCACCCCAAATCTGGGATGCACCCGAACACTCTGAAAGGCTTGACACACATCGCACAGTAAACGATAATTCCTGTATTCCGCCACAGGAGCTATTCCCATGAAAATTACACGCATCGACACGCACTTGACCGAACTGGCCAATCGCTCGATACCCTACGTCGTCGTCCACACTGACGAGGGCATCCACGGTGTTGGCGAGCCATTCTCCTGCGGGCCCGACGGCGCTACCGTCGCCGCCATTCACGACTTCGCAGAGTGGATCACCGGCCGGGACCCCCGCGACATCGAAGGACTCTATCACCTCATGTACGCTGGCGGCCGTTTCCCTGGCGGCTCAGTCGTAAACGCCGCCATCAGCGGCATCGAACACGCCCTGTGGGACATCGCCGGCAAGGCCGCCGGTCTGCCCGTCTACAGGCTTGTTGGCGGCAAAGCCCGCAACCGCGTTCGCGTCTACCAGAGCATAGGCGGCGAAACGCCCCAAGAGGCAGCCGAGGATGCCATCCGTCTCATCCAGACCTACGGCTACACCGCACTCAAAATGGGCCCCCTGCCCTCCGGCTGGCACCAGATGCCTTGGAATCGAGCCCTTCGCGAAACCGAGCGACGCGTTGCAGCCGTGCGCGATGCGGTCGGACCGGACATCGATATCGGACTCGATCCCCACGCCCGCATCCTTGAGATCGGCCGCGCCGCCCAACTCTGTGAAGTGGTGGCCCCCTTCCGTCCCTTCTTCGTCGAAGAGCCCCTTCGCCCCGAAAACTATGAAGCCCTCGCCAAACTCAGCAACAAGGTAAACGTTCCCATCGCCACCGGCGAAATGCTCTACAGCCGCCACGAATTCCGCGAGCTGTTGGGCTACCACGCCGTGGACATCATCCAACCCGACATCTGCATTACCGGCGGCCTCTGGGAGATGAAAAAAATCGCCTCAATGGCCGAGGTCCATTACGCCAGTGTCGCCCCACACAATCCATGCGGACCTGTCGCCACCGCAGTCAACGTCCATTTCGCCGCCAGCACCTCGAACTTCATGATTTTGGAGTACAAGGCCGATGAAGGACGACGCGCCGAAATAGTAGACGAACCCATCAAGCTTATGGACGGCTACCTTGAGCTGCCCGACCGGCCCGGCCTCGGCATCGACCTCAATCTGGAAGCCCTCGCCGCGCATCCCGGCCGCTCCTGGCACAGGCCATTCCTCATTCGCCCGGATGGCTCTCTGGCATATCAGTAGACCTCTCTACATATGAAAGAGTGTCTGGACCTCTTTTTCGTTTTGGGCCGCACTGAACCATGAAGTGTACTGTTGAAAAGAACGCTTGTGCGAACCTTGGCTTGGGCCATCTCTTTGGCAATTGCCAAAATGGCTACTGTACTGATTGAGATCGGAAAATGATGACTACCGCTATCAATACAATTGAAGATCTTGTGCGGATCATTGACAATCACCCTGAGTGGGTCGAAGCCATGCGCGTTAGGCTGCTGTCGAGGGAAGTCCTCGAACTTCCCCAAACGATGGCTAGGCTAACCGAAACTGTGGATAACTTTGCCGATTCTACAAGCAAGCGCTTGGACGCAATTGAAGTTCGTTAGGCTCAGCATGACACCAGGTTTGACCCAGTGGACGCCAGAATCGACGCAGCTGATTCCAGATTCGAATCAGTGATGAACAGTATACAGAAACTTCGCAATGAAATCGCCCCCATCGCGGCCGCTCACGTGCGAAATGCCGCGATTGATGACGCCTTTATGATTGCCGACGATCTGGGCCTACGATATCCCAGGACTTTGACCAGGGAAGAGCTATGGGAGTTTTCCGAGTCTGCCGATACATCAGACATTTCCACAAGCGATCTGAGAAGCTTTCGCCGCGCCCACCTCATATTGGAGGCAGCCGACAAAGACGGAGAAACATGCTACGTTGCCGTTGAAATCTCCTTTACCGCCAATGGCCGGGATACCGTAAGAGCAATCCGAAACGCCGACTTAATGACGCGGTTTACCGGAAAGCGCTCGATCGCTGCAGTAGCCGGCCTGTACAAAGACAACCGGATTAACGAAGCATTGGAGTCCGGGTCGGTCTTCTGGCACCAGCTTGACCCTGAGCAACTCGAGGTCGAATAGCGCTGCTCAGAGGATTCTCCTCACAGCCATTTCACCCCCCAATCCTATTAGCCGACATCAGGCCCATCCAACCAAATGGTCTGAGCATTTTCCATCCCAACAGGTAGGACACAGTTGGCAATCACGAAGGAACGGATCCATGCACGCTATCGAAGTAGAACAGACACAATCAGGTCATCAGTTAGTCTGGAAGGAGGTGGAAGACCCGGTCCCGCAGCCAGGCGAATTGCTCGTTTCAATCCACGCAACCACGCTCAATCGCGCCGACCTGTCTCAAGCCGAAGGAAACTATCGTCCCCCTCCAGGTGCGCCGCACATCATGGGTTTGGACATGTCGGGAGAGATCCTGGAAATCGGCTCTGAAGTAGAGGAATGGAAGGTGGGCGACCGGGCTTGCGCGCTCCTCGCCGGCGGCGGCTATGCCGAAAAAGTAGCCGTCGACCAGCGCCTCCTGATTCCGATTCCCACCGGCTGGTCCTTCGAAGAAGCCGCCTGCCTCCCCGAAGTCTACCTGACCGCATACGTCAATATCTTCATGGAAGCCGGTTTCCAGCCCGGTGAGACCATCCTCATCCACGGTGGCGCGAGCGGCGTAGGCACCGCCGCCATCCAACTGGCAAAGGGTGCTGGAGGGCGCGTCATCACGACCGCCGGACGCCCTGACAAAGTGGAAACCTGCAAAAACCAGGGCGCCGATCTGGCCGTCAACTATCGGACTGAGGACTTCGTAGCCAGAACGCTTGAGTACACCCAAGGGGAGGGCGTCGACGTCATCCTCGACATGGTGGGGGCAGAATACCTGGTGCGAAATATCAGCCTGCTGAAAGTGAAGGGCCGCCTCGTATTCATCGCCACGCTGGGCGGTTCGGAAGCACAGGTTGATATCAGGCAGCTGATGGGCAAGCGCGCCCGCTTGATCGGCTCGGTTTTGCGCGCCCGGCCCGTCGCAGAAAAGGCGGAGATAATTCGGCGCTTCCGACAGCAGTTTTGGGGGCAAATCGAGGAGGGCTCGATTCGTCCCGTCATCGACAAGGTGATGCCCGTCTCCGATGCTCATGCCGCCCACGAGCGCATGCGAGACTACGAGAACATAGGCAAAATAGTGCTTAAGGTGCGCTGAGCTCGTCCAGTAGGGCCAGTACCGCATTCTCAATCGCGGCCAGCCCCGAATCTGCGTCCGCCACATCCAGGTCGTAAATGTTCCAATAGCGCACCCGTTCCGCCCATTCTGGAAAGCGCGCCGCCATCAGTGGCCGGTGCTCCACCTCATTCATTCCAATTGTTAGCGCCGCAGCCATGAGGTCGGACGACTGCAAGTCCATCGGCAGACGGAGCGGTTCGCGCGGCGCCATACCAAGCCTGCGCAGCCGCTCCAGGGCGTGCCTGGACATGGAGCCCAGATTTTCCAGGCTTGGCTGCAGCCCGCGGCTCCTCGCCTGCCATGCCAGATTCTTTCGCCGGGCATGCTCATTGAAAAAGTGCTCGGCGAAACGACTGCGGTAGTAGTTTCCGGTGCAGAGGAACAATACAGTGGCCGTCATCGGTCCCGCACCCCGGTTCCTAACTTTGATTGCGTAGAGTTATCGCCTGAAAGCTGGCGGCGCTCGACTCTTCTCTCACTATCACCTGGAAGGAAAGCACCTGGAAATAGCGTTCCAGGATCGGTTGCAACTCGTCTTCAGCGTATAGTGCAAAGAAGCGTTTGGGCTCATAGAAGTCCTCTTCCCGCACCCCTTCGAAACTTCGACCACCGTGCATGAGGATGAAGAGCAACCCCTCCGGCCTGACCACCCGCCGGATCTCCTGCAAGACATTCGCAAAGTCCGCCTTGGGCACGTGAAGGAGACAGTTTTGGGCGAACAAACTGTCAAAATGGCCGTCCGGAAATTCCAGCCGCAGAAAGTCCATCTCATAGGCTTCCAGCCCTTTCGCACGGCACAATCGAACCATCTCCGGCGAGAGGTCCGTGCACACGACCTTCAGCCCCCCGTCCTGGAAAAAAAGTCCAGCCTGACCCGTACCGGCGCCGATTTCCAGGAGTGACACCAAATTCTCCGCCTGTAAACGCCGCAAATGCTCCGCCCACAAAGCCTGCCTCCACGCCTGGACAGGTCTCCTGTCTCGCTCTTCCGCTTTGGCATCGTAGGCGCGCTTGAGTTCAGAGGTGACGGACGTATAATCAGCCACGGCGTGATGCCCCAATTGTCATTCTCAAGGATGTTCGGCTAGGCCCATAGCCGCCTGTTCGAAAAAACCGGGTCCAGGCTGTGCCAGCATGCGCGCCAGCGGCCGCAGCTCCATCCACCACTGCTCTAGCGGACGTTGATGTACTTCGTCCATCAGCCGCGGAATCCGATACAGCGGCGTAGCATTAACAATACCTTCCTGTATACCCAGACAAACGGCCCCTACGTCCGAATAGCTCCTCGGTTCCGGCCGGCTCGCCGTCTCTTCAATTCTCTGCACAGCCTCCCAGGCAAGTCGCGCCGCCAGGATGCGGTCGAACGGGGACGGGTTCCCGCCCTGCTGCAAGTGCCCCAGGATTGACTGACGCACCTCAAACAGGTCGCCTCCCTCTTCTTCGAAAAGCGCGGAAATGAAGGACGTCGTATAGAAGGAGTTGGCAGCTTCGTTCCTTATCATCAGCCCCAAACGCTTGCCCTGCTGAAACCCCTGCTTCAGGAGATTGATATCACGTTCAAGGTCCTTGAGCGTAATCCCCTCCTCGTGCAGATAAACGCGTTCCGCCCCCGTGGCAATTGCGCTCATCAGCGCCAGGTATCCGCAGTATCGCCCCATCACTTCGACAATGAAACACCTGTTAAACGCCACAGCAGACTGCTTAATCTTGTCCACAACTTCGACAATACTGTTCAAAGCTGTGTCGGCGCCAATACTCAATTCCGAGCCTGGCAGATTGTTGTTAATGCTGGCAGGAATGCAGATTATCGGGATGTCAAATGCCGGGAAATTGTGTCGCTCTTCGTACAGCCTGTGCGCGGCGTGATATCCCGCCCAGCCGCCTATCATCACGATCGCGTCCACCTGATGCTTCTCGAGAACCTGCGCCGCAGCGTACAACTCCGCGCCCTCCGGGGTCTTCCGGCTGCTCCCCAGCTCCGATCCCCCGGTTGGCGCCCACCCGTTGACGGTCATCCAATTCATCTCTTCGATATCGTCGTCAATCAGGCCCCGAAAGCCCCACTTGACGCCCAGAGGAATGTGGCCGTTGTCCTCCAACATGCGAACGACTGCACGCGTTGCCGCGTTCATCCCCGGCGCCGGCGCCCCTCCAGTCATGACGGCAACCCGCAGTCGCCCCTTGTTCGGCTGCGGCGGGCGCGGGTTGGCGCGAATCAACGTCCGCAGTATGCGGAACGAGTCCTTGTAGGCCTTGCCCCGGTACGCCATCGCCTCGTCAAACCTGCATTCGTGGATGCATCTGCCGACCTCGAGCGTCTGTTCCACGCACTCCGTCAACGAGCTGTGAATGATCTTGTTGTTCTCAATGCCAATCAGAACGGCTTCGTCGCTCGGCTTGGCATCCAGAACCGCCTCCGCCGCCGCCGCACCCAGCAACGTCGCCAGGACCCGGTCCGAGGCGCTGGGAGAACCCCCGCGTTGCACATGACCAAGAACCGTCACCCTCGCCTCTTCGCCCAGATACTTGGTCAGCACCTCTTCAACATAGCGGCTGGAAATCGGGTTGCCATTACGGTCCTGGGCACCCTCCGCAACCACCACAATGCTGTCCCGCCGGCCCATCTCTCGACCTTGGCGTAAGATCGAGCACATCCTCTCTTCCCACGCATCCAGATTAGGCGGGCTCTCCGGAATCAACGCAAAATCGGCGCCCGAAGCCAGCGCCCCCATCAACGCCAGATGGCCGCAGTGATGACCCATCACCTCGACCACAAATGTACGCTGGTGACTCGCCGCAGTGCTCGTGATGGCGTCAAGCGCTTCCGTGATGCGGTGAAGCGCAGAGTCCGTGCCTATCGACAGGTCCGTTCCGAACATATCATTGTCAATCGAACCCACCAGCCCTGCGACCGCAAGAAATCCGTACTCCTCTCTGACCGAGGCATCCAGGCGTCCTTCGGACACCAACTCCTCCTGCAGCGTGCACCACTCTCCCCGCAGGACCTCCGCCCCGGTCAAACTGCCGTCGCCCCCGATCACAACCAGTCGATTTATGCCCTGGAGAAGGAGATTGTGCACCGCCTCCTTGCGCCCCTCCCTTTCGAGAAATCCAGGACTCCTGGCAGTGCCAAGTAGAGTTCCGCCCTGTTGCAGTACGCCGCCAACCGATTCCCAGGTGAAAGGGCGAATCAGTTCTCCGCCCTCGATCATGCCCTGAAAACCTTCGAAAATCCCGAATACTTCAGCCTTCCGCTCCAGCGCCGCACGCACAGCCGAACGCACAGCCGCATTCATGCCCTGCGCATCGCCTCCACTGGTGAGGACGCCAAGACGAACTGTATTTCCCATGCGCCGCCCTCCTCTCGCGGCAAGACTGCCTCCCCAAGCCGCCCCGCGGCGGCATCATCTGATTTCCAGGGATTATAGCACGTAGCAGTCTATTCTCGCATCTGCCTTTTCCATCTTGGGTGCATCCCAAAATGGGGTTAGCCCAGGCATATCTCTGGCAGTGTCCAACCATCGACATGCCGCGATCAACTTTGTGCCCGAGGCAGCGCCGCCTCTGAAAACTAACCACTGACCACAGCATTTCGCGCCCGCACCGCCTTTGCCATCGCCCAAAACAGCCCCGTAGGGGCAGGCCTTGTGCCTGCCCAGTCCCCCACCCAAACCGCAATCTTAATCGCCCAAAACAGTCCCGTAGGGGCAGGCCTTGTGCCTGCCCGGTCACCCCAAATGACTGCCATCTCCACCTGACAATCGCCCTGACCATCTCCCTTAGCAACTGGAGAATCGAAATCGCCAATTCGGTCCCTCCACTATCTCCCATGGCCCCCAAAACCGGCCTCCCGCATGAATCCCGGACAAGCATCTCCTGTCAGTAACAGTGATTTACCCTGCACTCTTTGACAGATCAGGCCAAAAAAATGTAGACTAGCGGATCAGTATTAGGATCGTGATTGGCTAGTCGGCTTCGAAACTGAATGTCGGCGCAGCGCTCTTACCGGCGAATCAAGTCACTTGGACGAGAGGTCTCGATCATGGCAGCCAGACGAAGAACTTCATTCAAAATAGGGGTGACCGGCTTGGGCGAAAGGCAGGAGATCGCGCCAGGTCTCTTTATTAATACTGTCTATAGAGGCTGCACGCCGGGATTCGTCGTCACCGACGAAGGCCTGATCCTCATCGACACGCCCCTGATCCCCAAACAGGCCAAAGACTGGCGCGAACAGATTGAAGCCGAGGCCCCCGGCCTCCCTATCCTTTATGTCTTCAACACCGATCACCATCGCGGCCATGCCTTGGGCAACCAGTATTTTCTGCCTGCGACCGTGATTGCCCACGAACGCGCCTATAAAGAAATGTCGGGATACACCGAAAACTTCAAAGAGCGCGTCTACAACAGCTTCAAGCGCGAGCCGGAAATCCAGGAACAGCTGACCGACATCGAGATTATCCTTCCCAACGTTACCTTCACCGACAGCGCTCGACTCAAATACGGAGGACGTGAAATTCAGCTGATCTACCTCGGCGGCCATACACCGGCCACCAGCATCGCCTGGCTTCCGGAAGAAAAGATCGCCTTCGTCGGCGACATCCTCTGGGTGGACCAGCACCCCTATATGGCTCAGGCAGACTCCCTCGAGTGGATCGAAGCACTGCGCCGAATTCGAAGCCTCGGAGCCGAAAGACTGGTGCCCGGTCACGGCCCCGTATGCCAGCCCGACGACACCTACCGAGTAGAAAAATACATTAAGTTCAAACGCGAACGTGTCCGCGACTACTACCGTGCCGGCAAGACCAAGAATGAAGCCAAGAGTGGACTGGTCGGCGAAATGCTGGAGCTGTTCCCAGTTCCGCTAGAACGCAAAGCCAAAATCGAGAGCCAGATAAAATCCGGCATCAATCGCGTCTACCGTGAAATCCAGCGCGAAGAGGAACTGGCCGGAGCGGAGTCCGGTAACGGGGTGCTGCCGTTGCCGCAAAACGGAGAACACGCCCCGCACGAGCCCCAGGCCGAAGCCAATCTGATCCCGTCGCCTGTCGCGGTGGAGGCCAGTCAGTAGTGGCCTACTCGGTTCGGGAAGAGCGCCAGAGTCTTGCCGTAAGTCTGCGCGAAGACCTTGGCGAAGCTGAGCGGATGATCGTTCAGCTTCGGCGCAACAGCGTTGAACAGTTTCTGCAATTGTTGGACCGCATCGAACAGCGATTCGCCGAGCTGGAGTCGGGCGGCCTTGACCTGCGGCCCGAATACACTCGCTGGGGAAGCCTGCACAGCAAGGTGCGGCGAGAGGCAAGACGGATCGTCCGCGTTATCGATCTGGCCGGCGGTTCGGAGCAACTGCGTCAGGCAAACCAGCCGGCAGAAGGATTCTGGTGGCACCTGGACGCAGTGGTGGCCGCCGCCCGTCGCCGTCTGATTCGCAGATTGGGCATCTCCCTTGGATCCATCGCCGCTGTGCTGGTGATTGTCTGGGTCCTTCTGACTTTCGTATTCCCTCCCGATCCAAATACCGTAGTTGCCTCGGAAGCGATCTCAACCCTGCAGCAACTGGCCTTTGAGGGCCGATGGGAAGAGGCCCTGGCCGTTATCGAGGAGGCCTCGGCTCAACTCACCCAGCCGGACGCAGAACTCCTGATCTGGGAAGGCGTCATTCGTGGCAAATTGGGGCAGGATCAACGCGCCGCAGAGGCCCTCGAAGAAGCAAAATCCCTCGTGCCTCCAGGACAACTCGTGGCCTACTGGTGGTCGCTTGGCTCTGTTCAGCTCTCAGTTGGCGATGTGGAGGATGCCCGTACCGCCGGTTTCGAAGCGATTGGGCTCGACGATTCCGATCCCCAGGGCTACTTTCTCTTGGCAAGTGTCGCCGAGGTTATGGGCGACACGGTCTGCGCCGTTGACCTCTTCGAGGAGACTTTCCAACTGGCTGCGGACAGCAACCCTCAGTTAGCTGTGATTGCCCGCGTACGCATGGGAAACCTGCTCCAACGACCCGCAAACATGCCGCTCTTAGGCGGTGACGAGACAGCTGAAGCAAACGAGGAGGGCGCCGAAAGCAGCCAACAGGCCCAGGAATCCGATAACGGCCTGCCTGAATCCTGCGCAGGACTATAACCCCTTGTCTGGGACGCCCGCGTCATCACGCTCAGCTTGAATTCCGGCAGGAATTTCCTTGCCGCCGCAAAATCCTGTAAAATAGGCCGGCGTCGGTCGAGTTTCCATACGCCCCCTTAGCTCAGAGGATAGAGCAACGGACTTCTAATCCGTCGGTCGTAGGTTCGACTCCTACAGGGGGTGCCTCAAAAAACGAGGTGACATCGGCTCTGCGGTAGACAGCCGATTAGTGAGTCTTGTCGCTTTCGACGAAGCCCCTTATTACGCGCCGGAACTCAACTGCCTGACTCCAAGAAAGTATCGCCGCCAGCGGCCTTTGGGACATGGCGGCGATGCTCACTGCAATCGGTCGAGTGACTCATCTGAGGCAACCTAATCTGGCCAGTTACGCGTTCAACTTGCCCACGCCTACAAACATCGCGACAGTTCAGCACTCTTTACTAGGTCGCCAAGACTAGATCTGCCCTCTGTTTGCCGGACACTTAAGGGACTGGTCTAGCCCCTCGGTGGCGAAGATACTCTTATTCTGTCTCCTCGAACCGTTACCACTGCTCGCGCTTCCAATGCCTGCCAATGGTGTTCGATCACCTGGCCCAGCAATTCTATGCGCTGTTCAGCCGAAACGTCTGGAAGCCGAACGAGACCCGAATGGGAAACCCTATCCAGGTATATGAGTTCGCCAAAATCAGTATCAATCGTGATCAGAATTCGGTTCTCCACCTCTGCACGCACCAACAATGCTCGGTCTCCAGGATCTGGCCCCAGCTGTCTTGCTTCGAGAGTGTCGTGCCCCTCCTTTCTGAGCCATTCCGCCAAACGGCGACCAGCACATCGGTCGACGAGAAACCTCACAGCGATTTCACAGTCACAGCGGCCAGCGTGTCGCCGGCAATAACCGCGTGCGCGTAGGCAGTACAGGCGCGAATGTCGTCGAATTCGAGATCTGGGTAGTCATCTAGTATTGCCTCTGGACTGATCCCTTGCGCCAAAAGGCTTAGTACGAGCTCCACCGATATTCTCATGTCTCGAACGATAGGCTTTCCCCCGAATACGTCCGGACGTGCGGTTATACGCCTTAGCAATTTTTCATCCGTCGGCATTCTGTTCCTCCATAGCCCGGCTATTGGCCCCTTCTCAGGACCCGGCGGCACGCCCCGTACAAAGGCAAAACGATATCACACCCAAATTGGGCCAAAACGCGATAGCCTTGTGCGCAAGCCCTAGCCTACCCGGTCCCGCACCGAACCCTTCTCCGCGATAGTCTCCAACGGATCCTTCTCGTTTATAGCAGTCAGACCTGGCTTGCCCTCCTCATAATAAGGAAACTTCGGGCCACCGGCCGGCGCCGCCCATCGCACCCCGTTTGCAATGACCTGGCGGACAATATCCATGTGAAATATCGGGTACGTCTCGTGTCCCGGACGGAAATAGAAGATCTTCCCATTGCCCCGGTGGAAGCATGCTCCGCTGCGGAATACATTGCCTCCCTCAAACCAGCTGACGAACACCAGGTCGTCCGGCGGCGGAATATCGAACAGCTCCCCGTACATCTCGCACTCCTCAATCTCAAAATAGGGCGGCAACCCTTGCGCAATCGGGTGGGACGGCTTGACTACCCAGATGCGCTCCTTCTCGTCCGCCTCACGCCAGCGTAAACTGCACGTCGTGCCCATCAAGCTTCGAAATATCTTCGAGAAATGGCCTGAGTGCAGGACCACCAACCCCATCCCCTCCAGGACCCGCCTCTTGACCCGCTCCACGATTTCATCGTCAACCAGCGCATGAGCCCTGTGACCCCACCAGGTCAAAACGTCCGTCTCCGCCAGAACTTCATCTGTCAGGCCGTGCTCCGGCTCATCCAGCGTAGCCGTGCGTACTGAGCTGAATCCATGCAAACGCAGCCCTTCCGCAATCGCACCGTGGATTCCATCCGGGTAGATTCCGCCGATGAACTCGTTTATCTTCTCGTGCTGATACTCGTTCCAGACCGTTACGCGAATGTCTCCCATCCTGTCTCCTCCATGTTCTGGGTACTTTATAACGGCGTCGGATCACACGCATTCATGGCGCGGTCCCTATGCCCACTTTTTACGACTCTCCACCCTTTGCGACTACCTAACTGCCGACCTTCACTGGCATTCCCCCCTGGCCGGCCGACTCCTTAATCGCATCCCACAAGCGCGCCATGCGCAGACCGATCTCCGGCGGGCAGGGGTTCTCAATCTCGCCGGCCCGTACTCGCAGAAACTGCTGCCACGTACCCAGCGATTCAGGCAGATCAACCGGCATCAACTCCTCGTCCTCCATCTCCTGGACCAAAAGTCGCTCCCCCCAGATCCCTGTCTGCAGCATCCCCTTCTCACACATCACGCGTACGTCCGAGCCTATCCCGGAATTCGTGTTTCCTGCTGCGTTCATGGACACCAGTGCACCCGACTTCAGCCGCGCAATTACCACCGAAAGAATGTCCACAGGCGCCCCTTCGTTTTCCATCCAGGCCGCAACCTCGACAAAGTCCTCCCCAGCCAGATCCGAAATAGTATTGAGCATGTGCGCACCGGTGTCAAACAAGAAGCCTCCTCCGGCAACCTCGGGATCTTGGCGCCACAGGCCCGTCGTGAAGGACATCCAGTTCTGCCACGCTACGCCGCTGATGGTCAGAATTCTTCCCAACTTCCCCGACCGCAGAATCTTCGTTCCCGTACGTACCTGCGGCGACATGCTGCCGTTGAAAGCCACGGAAAGCAGGCGCTTGCTTCGATCCCGGACCTCAATCAACTCCACCGCCTCCTGCGCGTTCATCACCATAGGCTTCTCCAACAACACGTCCAGCCCAGCCTCCAGACACGCCTTTGCCTGGGAAAAATGCAGTACGTGCGGCGTAATGATGAAAACAGCGTCCAATTCGTCGCACGCCAGCATCTTTTCCAGGTCCGGCTCATTCGGAGGCGGCGTCTCGCCCGCCTCGTCGAAGAGCGCACAAAACGCCTCATACGACTGGCCCGATGGCTCGCATACTATCTTTACCTCGGTCGTATCCTGCTGCTTTAGAATCCGGCGCGTATGGCTGCGCGCCATCCCGCCGCAACCGACAAATGCCATGCGAACGCGGGGCGTCCCCCCGCCGGAGCGACTTTCCGTCATCCTCTGACTCCTGACATTCTTGAATGTGGAAGATTGCTACAACCCACTACGGGCCGGACAAAAGGCGCGTCCGCCATTGAGGATAGCGGTCCTGCGCCCTACGATGGGCCCACTGTGCCGGCACACTTGGGGGACAAAGACGGCTTACGTCCGGCCACACCATCATACCTTGCCGCACGACCACCGGCAAGATTTCACCCCCAATGGAGTGCATCCCAAAACGGTGGCGAAATCTCCAATACCTCCGGAGGCTCCCAAGCCATGGTCAATTCCATTCCAGTTTCCGCCAGGCTAAGCGCCGTCTCTGACTACTAACTACTGACTACTGACTGCTGCAGTTCTGGGCGGTCGGGCCTAGTCGGCCCTCCCTTGTGCGGGGGCTCCGCC
>WTGY01000069.1 GCA_011523365.1 Caldilineaceae bacterium | reverse complement strand
CCCCCTAAACCCCCCGCCGCAGCGAGTGTGTGGCAATATGACCTTGGCGACCCGCGGCGACCAGAACTTCCCCCCGCATCATGACACGTCCCGAGTATTTGCCAGCGCAGGCAAGGTGGGCGCAGTAACTCCCAAATGCGCCCAACCTGCACCGCTATGCCATAGTCCATTAGCAGCCCTCCGTGAGGCGAGCAATGTTTCCTCTCTCTCCTCACTCCTCTTCACTCTCTCCTCGCCCTCAGGCCTTTCATCCCCGCCCACACATGCCTTTGGCCGTCTCGACCACATTGTCGGCATTTGG
This sequence comes from Caldilineaceae bacterium, assembly GCA_011523365.1. Classification (GTDB taxonomy): domain Bacteria; phylum Chloroflexota; class Anaerolineae; order Caldilineales; family Caldilineaceae; genus Bin5. Next base: position 37,472 of record WTGY01000069.1, on the reverse strand, counting down.
GATCGTCAAGTCCTCCATCGCCGGCGAGAAAGGCACCGGCACGTTCATGGCGCCGATGCGCTTGACCGGGGCATCCAGATAGTAGAAGGCCCCGTCGGCGATGACCGAGGCGATTTCACCCGTGACGCCATACTGCCGGTAGCCCTCGTCGACCACAAGCGCCCGGCCGGTCTTTCGGGCGGACTCAATCAACGTCCCGGTGTCCAGAGGGGACGTCGTCCGCGGATCGATCAGCTCTGCGCTGATGCCCGCCGCCGCCAGCCTGTCCGCCGCTTCCAGGGCAACGTACACCATTGAACTGGTCGCGACAATTGTGATGTCGTCGCCTGTTCGCTTGACGTCCGCCTGGCCGAACGGGAGGGTATACTCCTCCTCCGGCACCGGCCCCTCCTGTTGAAAGAGCGTCCTGTCTTCGAAAACGACGACCGGATTGTCGTCGCGAATGGCGCTTTTCATCAGCCCCTTGGCGTCGTAAGGTGTGGCCGGTATCGCCACCTTCAGGCCGGGAATGTGGCTGAAGAGCGCATGCAGAGACTGGCTGTGCTGGGCTGCCGTGCGGCTACCGGCCCCCATCGTCGTCCGCAAGACCATCGGCACCTTCAGCTTGCCGCCCGACATGTAGTGCGTCTTGGCCGCCTGGTTGATCAGCTGGTCCATCACCAGGGTGGCAAAGTCGCAAAACATGATGTCCACAATCGGCCGCATACCCGTGATCGCCGCGCCCACACCGATGCCGGCAATACCCGCCTCCGAAATGGGCGAATCGATAACCCGTTCCGGGCCGAACTTCTCATACAGGCCGACGAACACCTTGAAAACCGAGCCGGCCACCGCAATATCTTCACCGATGGCGAAGACGCGCTCGTCGCGGGCCATCTCCTCGGCAACGGCTTCGTGAATGGCCCGACTGAAGGTAATCTGACGTTCCCCCGGCGCGTGAATGGCCGGGCTGCAACGGACCCCGTTCTCAAGCGTAGACATGCCCCTCCACCTCGCTTTCACTGGTAAATAAAGAAAATACGCTACGCCAAAGCTGTTCTTCGCGCCCCTTCGCGTCACTTCGCGGATAAAAAAAGCTGTTCTCCGCGGCCCTTCGTGGCCCTTCGTGGAAAATGATGTTCTTCGCGCCCCTTCGCGGATCGATCTGTCCTGTTGAATTCTGAACGGCCTTCCCAATATGCCAACGGAACCTAACCTCGATCCACCGCCGCCCGCCAGTCCTCCGGCGTGTCCACATCAGCCACCCACTCGAGCGGCACCTCGATCGCGCTGACCTCCGCCGCGTACCGGCGCAGCAGCCTCCCCCCGCCCCCATCTCCCTGGACCTGCCTCAACTGACCGAAGAAACGCCGGTCAAAAAGCCCCGGCGCGCCGCGTATCGCCCCGTCCACCGTGACAGCCGCCAGATCGCTGCCGCCGCGCCACGCCTGCCACAACCGCCGCAACAGCCCTGCCGGCAGCCGCGGCTGGTCCACCGGCAGAAACAGGACCGCCTCACACGCGGCCGGCAGCGCCTCAACCGCGGCGCGCACCGACCCCGCCTGCCCCGCCTGCCACGCCGGGTTGTGAACAACGCGCAGACGCCCGCGCCCCATCTCGCGCAACGGGGCCAGCGCGGCCTCCACCTGCTCACCCACCGCGCCGGTAATCACAACCGTTTCCGACGCGCCGCTCTCCAGCGCGATCCGGGCCGCCCGCGTCACCAGCGGCTCGCCCTGCCAGCGCAGCAGCTGTTTCGGCTCACCCATCCTGCGGCTCTCTCCCGCCGCCAGCACAACCGCCGTCGTCGCCCCCCAGCGTTCGCGAACCGCCGTCCGGCTCTCCGGCCCCACCGCGCCGATGAGCACCGGCTGACTCTGCTGCGCCAACTGCTGTGCAATCAGCCGCGCAGCCGCCAGCCTGGGCGCGCTCTCCGCCTTGTTCAGCAGCGGCACCAATCTCGCACCCGCAGGCCGCGAGCCGCCGCTGCGATCTGCTCTCTCTGCTCTCTCCTCCTCCCTCTCTCCTCGCCCATACGGCTCCACCAGCAGCCGTCCCAGCATACGCGGTGTCAGGCGCGTCGCCGCATCCTCCTCTTGCAGAAGGGCGCGCACCCGTTCGGGCCGGTGCACGTAAGGTTGGTCCAGGGGCAGCCCCAGCCCGTCAAGACCGGCGACAGGGACCAGGTGGGTTGTGCAGTCGGGGATAACCGGCTCATGCGGCGCCGGCGCCTTGACCGGCCGCCGGCGGCTGCCATCGCCCTCGATCGCGATCAGGCTGATGCCGAAATCACCGGCCTGCGCCGCCAGCGCGTCCACAACCTGCGGGGGCAGGCCCTGCCGCTTGGAACCTGTAAGAGTGGGGTCGGTTGAGCTGCCGCCGGCTCCGGCGGACCGGACACCGGGCGGAGCCCAGATCAGGCAGTGCCCGTGCCGCGCCAGCTGTGCCTCCAGCGCAGCCCAGTCAACTGCGTCAGGCCTGTCCGGCGTCACTTCGAGACGGGCCGGCGCCTGCTCCGCCTGCGCGGCGAAAATGTGGGTGGTCGTGGTGGTGACGACGCGGCGCTCGCCGCCAACCGCCTCCTCCGCCAGCCGGAAGAGCGCGCTCGTCTTACCCCCGGCGCCAACCAATGTTACGACCGAGAGCTCATCGGGCGCCAACCGCAATGCATGATGGAGTTGCATGAAAAACCGAGGTTACCGAGCGTCAGTGCCGTTGCTGACCACTAACCACTCGCCCGTCTGCCCCCAGTGACCGTCGATCTCCTTCTCGCCGTCGCGCATCGCCAGCAGCAATGCGTCCTGATCGACCGGCAGGGCCAGGCAGCGAACGCCCACCGCGTTGCAGATGGCGTTGGTGATCGCCGGGCTGATCGGGATCGAGCTGATCTCGCCCACACCCTTGGCGCCGTACGGCCCGTCTGCCGTCGGATGCTCCACGATGTGGCTGTCCATTTTCGGCGTCATCTTGATGCCCGGCATCTTGTATTGGCCCAGGCGCTCCGTCCAGGGGACACCGTCTTCGACGATATAGTTCTCGGTCAGGGCGTTGCCGATGCCCATCACGATCCCCCCTTCGATCTGCCCCAGCAGGCTAAGGGGGTTGATGGCCCGGCCAACGTCGTGGGCGGAGATCACCCGCTCTACCGCCACCTCGCCCGTATCGGTATCCACGCTCACCTGCGCCGCGTGCACCGCGTACGAGAACGCGAAGTGCATGTCGCCTCCCGTCCCCAGCGGCTGCGTCTGCGGCGCCCAGTACTCATAGCGGATCTTCGGCAACCGGTTTTCGGCCAGCAATGCGTTGACCGCATCCGCGAAAGAGATGGTGCGCGTGGATCCCGGCAGAATCCCGCCCGCGCTGCCGTTCGTGCCGTTGGCGCCCTCAACCGGCAACTCCGCTCCGTGCATCTTTGCCAGGCGTCTCTCATCCACATAGGCTAACCCCTCGTGGAAGGCGATGACCTCCGGGTGCGTGTCGAACTTTTCGGCCAGAACGTTCTGCATCTGCTGGCGCATGGCCCGCGCCGCCAGGCGGGCCGCGTTGCCGCTGACATACGTCTGGCGGCTGGCGGTGGAAGGGCCGCCGTCGGGCGTCAGGTCCGTGTCCATCACCGTGACGTGTACCTTCTCGAACGGCAGGCCCAGCTCCTGCGCCGTGCAGGCCGCCAGCACGCCGACCAGATTCTGCCCCATCTCCGCGCTGCTGGTGCGGATCGCCGCAGTGCCGTCCGGGAAGACCTCCACCTCGGCCTCCGCCTTGTCCGGCGCGCCGCCCCCCAGCCCGGTATTCTTGTAGCCCGCGGCAATGCCCCAGGCGTAGCGCTTGCTTCCGACCTGGACCGGAGCCCAGGGGTCACAAGACAACGAACTCGAATCAGCGGCCTCCGATGACTTGATATCTTCCTCCACTTTGTCAAGACATTCGAGCAGCCCCACGCTTTCGATCAGCTCCTGGCCGGTAGCCGTCTCGACGCCCACGCGCATCACGTTCTTCCGCCGCAACTCGGCCGGGTCCATGCCCAGCTCTGCCGCCACAATGTCGAGATTGCTCTCCACCGCAAAGGCCGACTGCGTGACGCCAAAGCCGCGGAACGCGCCGCTGGGCGCGTTGTTCGTGTACATGGCGTAGCAGTCGATCCTGGCATGGGGCATCACGTACGGGCCCGTGGCATGGGTCGTGGCGCGGGTCATCACCTTCTCACCCAGGCTGGCGTAGGCCCCGCTGTCCCCGTAAAGTTCCGCCTCCACAGCCGTCAGCGTACCGTCGCGCAGGGCGCCCGTCTTGATGCGGATGATCGTGCTGTGACGTTTAGGGTGGAAGATCAGGCTCTCCTGCCGGCTGTAGAGAATCTTCACCGGACGGCCCGTCACCTGCGCGGCCAGCGCCGCGTGGATCTGTCCGGCAATGTCCTCCTTGCCGCCGAAGCCGCCCCCCATCAGTGTCCCGATGACGCGCACCTCCTCGTCGTCCAGGCCCAGGCTCTTCGCCACCTGCCGCCTGTCGCTGTACGGGATCTGGCTGCCGACATACACGGTCAGCTTGTCGCTGTCGTATTTGGCCGCGCCCCTCTCCTTGCTGGTCGACGGGCGGACTCCGTTGTAACCCGCCGGCACTGCCAGCGCGCACTCCGGCTCCAAAAAGGCGTGCTCGGTCATCGGCGTGCGGTACGTGCGCTCGACGACGACGTCGGCCGCGGCGAACCCCGCCTCCACGTCGCCATGCCGCACCTTGATATGCTTGAGCAGGTTCCCGTCGGGACGGTCCGGATGCAGCTGCGGCGCGTCTGGCTGCAACGCGTCCCGCGGATCCGTGACCGCCTCCAGCACCTCGTAATCGACGCCGATCAGCGCCAGCGCCTGCTGCGCGATCTCCGCCGTCTCCGCCACCGCCAGCGCGATCGGGTCCCCGACGTAGCGGGCCGGGAAGCGTCCGCCCGCGAAGACCGGCCAGTCGTTCTCGACCAGCCCGTGCCGCGGGTCGCCCGGCACGTCCGCGTGCGTCAGCACCGCGTGCACGCCCTCCAGCGCACGCGCCGCGTCCGCGTCGATGCTGCGAATCCGCGCGTGCGGGTGTTCGCTGCGCAGCGTCGCCCCGAAAAGCATCCCGTCGAACGTATAGTCATCCGTATAGAGCGCCGCCCCCGTCACCTTGTCGACCGCATCCGGCCGCTGCAGCGGCTGACCGATCTGCGTCAGCGGCTTCATCACCGGCGGCAGCACCGCATCCGGCATCCTGCCGGTGCGCAAATACTCGCTGGCCGCCTTCACCGAGCTGATGATCGCCGTGTAGCCGGTGCAGCGGCAGTAGGTGTCCTTCAGGCACTCCTTGATCTCCACCTCGCTCGGGTCCGGGTTCTCGTCCAGCAGCGTCTTGGCCTGCATGATGAACCCGGGTGTGCAGAAGCCGCACTGTGTCGCCCCGTGGCGGATGAAGGCATCCTGAAGCGGATGCAGTTCAATCGCGTCGCAGGATTCATCCTCGCAGCCTTCCCGCTTCTGGGCCAGCCCTTCGATCGTCAACACCTGCGCGCCCTGCGCCTTGAACGCCGGGTAAATGCAGGAGTCGACCGACTGGCCGTCGACGATGACGGTGCAGCAGCCGCATTCGGCCTCGTCACAGCCGATCTTCGTGCCGGTCAGCCCCAGGTCGTAGCGCAATACCTCGGCCAGGTAACGGCTGGGCGGTACGTCAAGACAGCGCTCCTCGCCGTTGACGGTCAGAGTAAGTTGTGTCACGTATGTGCTCCAGTCGGCATGAACGATTGTGGTTCGCGACGGGACGCTTTCGGGGTCGCAGTCCGCCTGCCGCTGCAAACTGTTCTTACAGGTGGTTCAGATACAGCTGTGGATCGTTCAGAAATCCTCGCGTCACGCTCACGTGCTCCAATGATTCCCAGGGCACGGGCTGGGGGGGTGACTGGTCGAAGTTCAGAATGGTGGCACCGGGAAAGGCCATCAGGATTGGCGAGTGGGTAGCGATAATAAACTGGGCGTCGCGGGCGACCATCTCTTTCAACAGGGCGAGCAGCCCCACCTGGCGCAGGGGCGAGAGCGGCGTTTCCGGTTCATCCAGCAGATAAAGGCCGTTGGGCGCGAAGCGGGCCTGAAACAGGGCCAGGAACGCCTCTCCGTGAGAGCGTGCGTCAAGTCCGTCCCCGTAGCTCTCCTCGATGGCGGCCAGCTGGCCCGAGTAGGCCATCTTCGCCATGCCCTTGGCGAAGTCGGAGCGGCCCTCGTACTCCGCGTCCACGTTGGCCATCTCCGTCTGCAGCTCCGCCTGCATCTGGGCGATGCGCTTGGCAAAGCCGAAAAAGTCCTCGGCCCGCAGGTAGAATCCCCGTCCTGTCCGTTTCGTCCAGGCCAGGCGCAGATGTCTCGACAGCTGCCGTACCGTGGCCAGCGATGGGTCGCTGCCCGCCTCCTCCGCGCCCACCGTCGGCAGGCGCACAGCCGTCGCCAGCGCTTCCAGAAAGGTGGACTTGCCGCTGCCGTTTTCGCCCACGAGAAAGGTCACCGAACTCTCAAAGCGCACCTTCTCCAACCGGGCGATGACAGGCACGTTATATGGGAATATCCCTTCTTGGGGGAAAGAGGGACCTTTCTCAACCGAGGTGAGGTGGATCATAGCCCACGCGCTCCCGCCTCACTGCAAAAAGAGTGGCCGAACGCTCGACCATTGCCTTGGCTACGCATCCTCCGCCTCTGCCGGCGCGTCATTCACACGCGCCCTCTCCACCGAGGTCTGCAGCACTCGCCTCAGCAGCACCCCTATCATCTCATGGCGATACGCCTGCGACGCACGGTACTTGCTGGACCGCAAACTTGCCTGCGTCTGGGCCGCGGCAATGGCCTTCTCCACAGTCTCGTCGTCAAATGCCTCAGCAGTCGTCAATACCTCTTCCGCACTGGTGGCGCGAAAGGGCGTCGGGCCGGCCGGCCCAATCGCAATGACCGCATCCTCCACCCGGCGCAGCCTTGCATCCATCCGCACCCTGGCCGCGATGCCCAGCACCGGCAGCGCCACGCCCTGCGGCCGCATGATACGGTCGAAGGCGTTGCCCGCCCGCGCACCCGTCGGCCGGAAGCGGAACGCGTGCAGCATCTGATCGGGGGCCAGGCGGTTGCGGCCGGGGCCGGCAAAGATGGAGAGCAGCGGCTGCCACCTATGCAGCGCGCCCCGCGCACTGTGCGCGGCGACCTCGACCTCCGCCTCCAGCGCCAGCAGACCGATCGTCCCGTCCGCCGCCGGCAGCGCGTGCGCCACGTTCCCGCCCAGCGTCGCCACATTGCGCACCTGCGGCCCGCCGATGACGCCGCAACTCTCGGTTAGGCACCTGGCATGCGCGCGCAGCAGCGGGCTGTTTTCGATCTGCGTATGCGTGATCCCGGCGCCCAGAACGATCCATCCGTCCTCCTGCGCGACGCGGTCGATGCCACCAACTTTGGTCACATCCACCAGCACCTCGGGCGCCTCCGCCTGTTCGGCCTCCATATCCAGGATCAGGTCCGTGCCGCCGGCGATAATGCGCGCCTTGTCCTTGTGCTGGTGCAGCAGCGTAAGCGCCTCAGCAACGGTCGCAGGCGTATGGTATGCTCGCCACCGGGCCATTGTGCAAATCCTGTCCGAAGAAAGAAAAAAATTTGCCGAAGTATAGCACAGTAGATTCCCTTTTGGAAACGCACTCACCTCTGGGGGCGCATCCCAAAATGGGGGCGCACTTCCCCATGCCTCAGGTCGCTGCGGAGCCCCAACCATCTCACGTTCAACCCTGAGCCAGGGGAAGCGTCGAAACTGCCCCCTAACCACTAAAAACTAAAAACTGACTACTAAAAACTGCAGTTTCGGGCGGTCGGGCCTATTCGGCCCTCCCTTGTGCGGGGGCTCCGCCCCCGCAACGCCCCCGGCCAACAACATGCCTCATCGACCTGGTGCCGGCATTCGTAACAGGTGCCCAACCGAAAGAATTCCGCAAACCCACGCCCCGCCAGTGCCATCAGATCCCCGTAGGGGCCGGCCTTGGGCCTGCCCTCGCACCCTCCCCAACTGACGGACGCCGCCGTGCGGCCAAGCCTGGCGCCTGCACTGCGTCTCGCCCAAAGACGGTAAACAGTTCCAGCCACCGCTGGCACTGATTCCCCGCCAGACTGTTCCCACCCTGAATCTGAGATGAAAGAGAAAATTTTATCTCCTTGACAACTCGGTGCGAAATAAATACCATAGCAGATGCTTTAACTTCGGGCACGTCAGGTTCCGTGTTTACAACCCCAAAGGAGAGTAAAAGTGAAACCACAACTGCGTATTTGGGCACTTGCGGCCATCTTCGTCCTGCTGCTTCCCATGTTCGCGGCCTGCGGCGGTGCAGAGCCGGCAGCGGAAGAAGCAGCCGCCGAGGCGGCCGAGCCGGAAACGGCGGCCGAGGCCGAAAGTACGGAGGCAGAGTCCTCTTCCGCCTATAACGAAGCCCCCATGCTGGCCGAAATGGTCGCCAACGGCGAGTTGCCTCCGGTCGATGAGCGGCTCCCCGCAGAACCGCAGGTGATTGAACCCGAGGACCGGATCGGCACCTACGGGGGCACCCTGCGCTTCGGAGAGGTCAACCCAATCAATCTGTGGAGCTTCGCCACCCTGCGCATGAATGGGCTCTTCAGGTATGACTTCTCCAACACCCAGGTCTTCATGGACATCGCCAAAGACTACTACTTCTCCGATGACTACAAAACCCTGACCATCGAACTGCGTGAGGGCCATAAGTGGTCGGATGGCGAGCCGTTCACGACCGACGACATCATGTTCGCCTGGGAAGATGTCGCAATGAATGAAGACCTCTCCCCGGCCGGGCCGCGGTCGATCTGGCGCGCCGGAGGTGAACCGGCAGTCTTCACCAAGATCAGTGACACGGTGGTTGAAATCAGCTTCAGCGTGCCCTACCCGATCATCATGAACTACCTGGGTCGCACGGGCGTGGCCACCGACAACAACGTCGTCATGCCCAAGCACTGGCTGAAGCAGTGGCACATCGACTACAACCCCGATGCCCAGAAGCTGGCTGAGGAGGAGGGATTTGAGACCTGGATGCAGGCCTTCAACTTCCACAACAGACCTCCGAATAACTTCCGCATCGACGGTCCTACCCTCTGGGCCTGGAAGAACGAAACCCTCACCAGCGATCGCGCCGTCGTTGTGCGCAATCCCTACTTCCACCAGGTCGACACCGCCGGCAACCAGTTGCCCTATATCGATCGCATCGAGGCCGTGATCACCGGTGACAAGGAAGTACAGACCCTCAAGGCCAGCGCCGGCGAGTTCGACTTTGAGACCTACTATATCGATATGAAGGATATGTCGGTCTTCCAGCAGGGCGCCGAACAGGGGAACTATCGCGTCGAATTCGCCCAGAACCTCTTCTCCGCCGAGCTGGGTCTGATGCCCAATCGCACCGTCAAAGACCCCGTTCTGCGGGAGCTGTTCAACAACAAGGACTTCCGCATCGCCTTGTCGATCAGCATCGACCGCGAGAGCATGAACGACACCCTCTTCTTCGGTCTGGGCAGACCCTTCCCGGCTACCGTCAATCCGGGCCTGAGCTTCTTCAAGGAGGAATGGGCCACGACCCACGCCGAGTATGACCCGGAACGCGCCAACGCGCTTCTCGACGCAGTCGGCCTGACCGAGCGCGACAGCGCCGGATACCGGCTGCGGCCTGACGGCGAAGGCCGCCTGAGCATGCTCATCCACGTCGGTGTGTCCGAAGGCCCCAAGATTGCCATGGCCGAACTGGTCCGGGACGACTGGGCCGAGGTCGGGCTTGAGGCCATCGTCGAAAATCTGGGTGAGCAGGGCGGTCTCTTCTCGCAACGCTTAGCCACCAATGATCTGCAGATTCCGACCTGGCATCTGGACAGAAACGCCCTGTTCGGCCGCTCCCTGGGCAGCAACTACGCGGTTGACCAGACCTCCTTCTGGACCGGCACGTGGAAGGACTGGTTCCGGACCAATGGCGAGGAGGGCGTGGAGCCGCCGGAGGAGATCAAACGGCAGCGAGAGATCTTCGAACAGTACAAACTGACCGCCGTCGGCACCGATGACTTCAACAGGCTTGGCGCCGAGTACTATGACTACTTCACCAGCGAAATCCCGATGATCGGCACCATCGGCTTCACGCCGCGCCCGGTCATCATCAGCAATCGCCTCCACAATGTGCCGTTGGAGGGCGCCGCCTGGATTTCGGACAACAACTTCTATGCCCCGTTCATGCCTTCACAGTGGTTCATTGAGGAGTAGGGCATAGCGAAGAAGACCGTGCAACACCCTGTTTTCGCCCTTGGTGGGAACAGGGTGTTTGCTCTGTTTCGTCGGCCGAACGGAGGAACTGAACTGGCAACGGGGTGGGAAACCGCCCTTTTCAAATCTGCCACTCTTCGTTAGTATTCAAGTCCAGCCAGGAAAACGGCTAAAGAGCCGCTACAAACAGATTCGTCTGCGACGGTGAAGGCCCGCCGCACGGATGGATAAGGCGCACCTGCTCCGGTTCGATGCGCGTCACCGCCTCGTCCAGCAGACAGCCGTACCCGATAGCGCTCCTTTATGGTCAGCGTATTGCACCGATTAATTCCTAACAGAAGGCAAAGAAAGGAGAGGCCGGGAACGCCCTGAGTTTCGCCCGCGCCGATGTCAAGATGACGCAACCGAAGAGAAAGGTAAAAAAACCGGTACGCTTGGGTCTGATTGGATGCGGCGGTATCGTGCGCATCAACCATATCTCCGTATATCTCGCCCTGCCGGACGCAGTAGACGTCGTTGCGGTCGCCGACCCTGTCCCCGACAACCTCGAGTATGCAGGCAATACGCTTGAGGTGCCTCCGTCACAGAGATATGCCGACTATCGCGACATGCTCGCCAAAGCCGAGATCGACGCCGTTTCCATCGCCACACCGCACGCCATGCACGCCGAACACGCCATTCAGGCAGCCGAGGCCGGCGTCGCCGTCATCTCCGAAAAACCAATGGCGACTTCGCTGGAAGAGGCCGACGCCATACTGGAAGCGGTCAACCGCAACGGTGTCCCCTATGCCATCATGCACAATCTGCTATTTTCCTTGCCAATGCAGGAAGCGCTGAGTCAACTGCGAACGGGGAAGTTGGGGAAGCCGATTTTGGGTCGTGGTCAATGCATGGGGATGAAACCGGCTGACTTTGGCAGCGACCATGCCAATCCCGCCATGGCTTGGCGCGCCCAAAAGGCGGTGGGCGGCGGTTGCATCAGCGATACCGCCTATCATGAGATCTACTCGGTCGAGGCGTTGATGGGTTCGCCGGTCCGCTATGTCGAAGCCAGGGTGAAAACGATGCGTTTCGATATCGATGTCGACGATCTCGCCATCCTCCTGTTTGAACACGAGGACGGCGCCGTGTCCACGATATCGGCATCATGGTGTTCGCCGGCGATCACAGCTGAACGGGGCCGCTGGTGCGAAGTGCACACCACCAATGGATCGATCCGCGTGTTTCACCGCGACGAGGAGCCGTTCTGGCGCTACGGCGGCGAGGAAGAAGGCTGGAGTTCTCTCGAAATACCCGAACCGGTGGTGAAAGAGAACCCCGGCGTTGGCGGTCACTTCGGCTGCTACGCCGCCACATTTGAGGCGCTCGCCAGCGGCTCCGAGATGCCGGTGAACGGCGAAAAGGCGCGGCACAATCTGGCCATTATCGAAGCGGCGCGCCGAGCAACCGCCGAACGGCGCGCAATAGGAGTTGAGTGAACATGCGACCCTACGTGGATGTGCACTGTCATATCGGCACGACCATCACCTACGACCCTGCCGTGGGCCAGACCACCGGCCGCTGCCTGGCCCGCATGGCCTCCGCCGGCGTCGTCGCCGCGGTTATAGGGCCGACCGCCGTCGGCTCGTCGCAGATCCGGGGCATTCTCGACACCAGGGACCAGAACGGGATCATCGTCCGCGCCTGTCAGCAGTTTCCCGATCGCTTTCCCATCGGCCTCGCCCTCATCGAGCTGCGCCACGGCCAGGTCGGGGCCGACGCCCTCGAAGAGACGCTGATCGAAGGCGGTCTCCAGGGCATTATGTGGCATCCCGCCGGCATGACCTTCGAAAGACAGCTCTATCCTTTTCTCGAAGTCGCCTCACTCAAGGGCGGGCTCTGCCTTCTGCATGAGAGCGCAGACCGGACCGCGGCCTATGCACGCCGCTTCCCCAACCTGACCTTCATCCTCCATGCCGGGACCCAAGAGGAAATGGAGCCCTGCCAGCCGTTGGATAACGTCTGGTTTGAGATCGTACAGCGCCCCATAGGCTCAAAGTCCGATTGGGACCTGCCGCAGCTGGTCAACGAGCTCGGCAGTGAGCGCATTCTCTTTGGCAGCGACCTGCCCTACTACGACTTTCGCATCCTCCAGGCCCAGCTGGAATCCGCCGACATCGACGAGGCCGCCCGCGATCGCATCGCCTCCCAGAACGCCGTGAATCTGATCCGGAGTTTTCGCCCCGACTGGGAGCTGCCCCAGGGAACCCTTGCCGCCCCGCAAAACTACTCGCACGATGAACTGTGGGCCCCCAAGGAGGCCGGAAGCGAAAGGCTGCTATAGAGGCTGAGCCAGGCGCTGCAAAAAGGTTCTACAAGGTAAAGAGGAAGCTCCAATGAAATTCGCCCTACTCGGTCACTCAGGACACCTCGATTACTACGAGCAGATGCTCCACGATCTGCCCGACGTTTCCGTCGTAGCCGTCGCCCTGGCGCTGCCCGGCGAATCGCTGGACTCTTTCGCCAAAGCGCCGGGCGTAACGTCTGAGACAAACAGATATACCGAGTATGAGGAGATGCTCGACAAGGAATCTCCCGACCTCGTGCAGATCTGCGTCCCCCCGCAGCAGGTTCCGGGATTCACCGAAATATGCCTGAAACGCGGCATCGCCGTCATGACGGAGAAACCGCTGGCCATGGACCTGGCGACTCTTTCACACCTGTACGACGTGGCCGGTGAGGCCGGGACCCCGCTTGCCGCCTTGCACGGATACCGCAGAATGAAATGGTTTGAGGCCGCTCGCGATGCCGTACATGCCGGCCTGATCGGCGAGCCTCTGGGCAGCTACAGCCAGATCTCCTACCGCTGGGGAGCCAGGCGGCCGGACCACTTTCGCACTCGCCAGACATTTCCCGGCATCGTGCCCTTTGTGGGCGTTCACGTCATCGACTGGCTCGTCTGGTCGTTGGGCGATCTGTTCACCGAAGTTACCGGCTGGGAGACGACCGCCGCCCACCCGGACTTTCCGGGCTGCGCAAGCCAGGCAGCCGTCCTGTTGCGGATGCAAAACGGTGGAGTCTCGACCGTGATGCTCGACTTTCTGCGTCCCGCCACCGCGCCCACCCATGGCGATGAGCGCATGATGATCTCAGGCACACAGGGCGTTGTCGAGAGCATCGCCAACGAGGAGACCGCCAAGCTGATCAGCGAACAGGACGGGGTTTGCAACCTCGAGATTCCCAACACGCCCAACTGGTACACGGCCTTTGTCAGCTCGGTTCAGGACGGCTCTTTCGCCGGCGTTGAAGAGCTCTTTCGGATGACCGAGATCGCCCTCAAAGCCCAGCAGGCGATAGACGAAGGCAAGAGGATCTCCCTGCTGCAATCTCCGTACGAGGCGAAGAAATGATCGGCTATATCGTACAAAGACTGATCTACGCGGTGGTTACTTTCTGGTTTTTGAGCATAGTTGTGTTTGTCATCATTCAGCTGCCGCCGGGAGATTTCCTGACCAGTTATGTCGCGCGCCTAGAACAGGAGGGAGATATCATCGACGAGGCCGAAATCGAAGCCCTCAAACGCGAATACGGTCTCGATGCCACCCCTGTAGAGAAGTATGTTCGCTGGTTTGGACGCTTTCTGCAGGGCGAAATGGGCCGCTCTTTCGAATGGAACCAGCCCGTGGGCAGGCTGCTCAGGGAACGTCTGCCTTACACAGTTCTGCTCTCGCTGCTCACCCTCTTTTTCACCTATGTCGTTGCCGTGCCGATCGGGATCTACGTCGCCACCCGCCAGTATGGCTTCACCGACTATCTCTTTTCTGTGCTGGGCTTTGCCGGGCTGGCCACGCCCAACTTCATGCTCGCTCTCATCCTTATGTTCCTCTTTTTCAAGTACCTCGGCATCAGCGTCGGCGGCCTCTTTTCCTCCGAGTATGCCCTCGCCCCCTGGTCTCTGGGCAAAATATGGGATCTCTTCACCCATCTCTGGGTTCCTATCATCGTTATCGGCACGGCCGGCACCGCCGGAATCATTCGCGTCATGCGCGGCACCCTGCTCGATGAACTGGGCAAACAGTATGTCATTACCGCACGCGCCAAGGGCGTTGCCGAAGGCAAGCTGCTATTCAGGTATCCGGTACGCTTGGCCATCAATCCGATCGTCAGTACGGTTGGCTGGCAGCTGCCGGGCATCGTCTCCGGCGAGACGATCGTCGCCATCGTTCTCAGCCTGCCGACCACCGGTCCTCTCCTCTTCATGGCGCTTATCAACCAGGATATGTTCCTGGCAGGAAGTATTGTGATGTTTCTGGGGATTCTGACGCTGATCGGGACCTTCCTGTCTGACATTCTACTGATCGTTGTAGACCCACGCATCCGTTTTGAAGGAAAGACGTGAGATGACAACCGACGTAACAACCGGTGTTTCAAGCGGAGTCGGGATACGGGAGGCCGGGATCACGGCCGAAGAGCGCTACTTCCTCGCCTCACAATGGCAACTGATGTGGCGCAAGTTCAAAAGACATCGGTTGGCTGTAGTTTCTGTTTCCTTGCTTGGGATTCTCTATGTCCTGGCGATCACATATCAATTCTGGGTCCCCTACGGCCGGCTGACGAAACATGAGGATTTTTTGAGCGCCTCGCCCTCCCGCATACACCTCTTCGACAGTGAAGGTCGTTTCCGCGGCCCTTTTGTCTATAAGCTGGACGGTGAAATCGACTTCAATACCTTCACCCGCGTCTATACGGAAGACACCTCACAGATCTACCGCATTCGCTTCTTCCAAAAGGGAGAATCCTATCGGTTCTGGGGTCTCTTTCCAATGGACCTCCATTTCTTTCTGCCCGAGGAAGGCGGCGTGATCTTTCTGTTCGGCACCGACTCGCTTGGCCGCGATCTCTTTTCGCGGACACTCGCCGGGGCCCAGGTCAGCCTTTCCGTTGGACTGGTTGGCGTCATGATCAGCTTTATACTGGGCTGCCTTCTTGGCGGCATCTCCGGCTACTTCGGCGGGGCCACCGATATGCTGATCCAACGCATTATCGAGTTTGTAATCATCGTCCCCACCATACCTCTCTGGATGGCGCTCAGCGCGGCCGTGCCCGCGGGTTGGTCGCCGGTCAAGATCTACTTTTCCATCACCATCATTCTTTCCATTATCGGATGGGCCGGGTTGGCCCGCGTCGTGCGCGGTAAACTGCTTGAAATGCGCGAGTCGGACTTCGTGATCGCGGCCAAAGTCGCCGGTTCCACCGATATGCAGATCATCGTTGAACACCTGTTGCCGGGATTTATGAGCTATCTCATCGTCCATCTCACCCTGGCCATCCCCAACATGATCCTCGGAGAGACGGCGCTCAGCTTCCTGGGCCTGGGCATTCGTGCACCCGCGGTCAGCTGGGGCACCCTGTTGAAGGATGCCCAGAATGTCCGCAGCGTGGCTGTGCAGCCCTGGATGCTTATCCCCGGCCTGCTCGTGATCATAACGGTGCTCCTGTTTAACTTTATCGGCGATGGGCTGCGTGACGCCGCCGACCCCTACAAGTAGCAGCCATGGAACAGCAAGAACCGGTCCTGGAACTCAGAGATCTGCATACCTACTTCCCCCTGGAAGAGGGGCTGCTGAAAGCGGTGAACGGTGTATCGCTCACCATTCACAAGAACCGCACACTCGGTGTCGTGGGCGAATCGGGCTGCGGCAAAAGCGTTACCGCCCAGTCGATCCTGCGCATCGTGCCTGAGTTTGCGCAGATGACCGGGGAGATTCTGCTGCACCAGAACGGCCATGTCACCGACCTGGCCGCCCTCCCTCCGTCTGGCAGGGAGATCCGCGACATTCGCGGCCGCGATATCTCGATGATCTTTCAGGAACCGATGACGGCTTTCTCACCTGTGCACACCGTCGGCGATCAGATCATGGAGGCCATTCTGGTCCACGAAGACGCGGCCCGGGAGGAGGCGCGCAGCCGGGCCGTTGAACTCCTCAGCCTGGTCGGCATTCCCATGCCTGAAGAACGTGTCGACTCCTATCCCCATCAGCTATCCGGCGGCATGCGCCAGCGCGCCATGATCGCCATGGCGCTGGCCCTCAAACCCAAGCTCCTCATCGCAGATGAACCCACGACAGCGCTGGACGTGACCATTCAGGCCCAGATTCTACGTCTGATGAAAACGCTTCAGGCCGAGATGGGCATGTCGATCATGTTCATTACCCATGATCTGGGTGTAATTGCCAATATGGCCGATGAAGTCGCCGTGATGTACCTGGGAAGGGTCGTCGAATTCGGCACTGTCAGGCAGATTTTCCGCTCGCCCCAACATCCCTATACCCAGGCCCTGTTGCGCTCCATCCCCAGGACAGGTCGCAGGGCGCGGGTCCGCCTGGACACGATCGAGGGCATCGTCCCCGTCCCCCTCGATCCGCCCGACATCTGTCCATTTGCCGAACGCTGCACGCAGTTCGTCCCTGGCCGCTGCGATGAGAAGGTGCCCGATTTTCTGGAAACGGAGCCGGGGCATTCGGTACGTTGTATACTCTATGAATGACAGCTATGGAATCGAACAACCTGCTCGAAGTACATAACCTCAAGAAGTATTTCCCCATCGAAAAGGGTCTGTTGCGCCGGGTGATTGGGCAGGTGCGCGCCGTCGATGATGTGAGCCTGACCATTCCTGCCGGGCAGACCTTGGGGCTGGTCGGGGAATCCGGGTGCGGCAAGACCACCCTGGGCCGCTGCGTTATCCGCGCCATTGAGCCGACATCAGGCCAGGTGTTGTTGCGTATCGACGACCGCCAGGCCGACATCACCGGCCTCGATGCCAAGGAACTGCGCGCCACCCGCCGCCACATGCAGATGGTCTTTCAGGACCCCTACGCCAGCCTCGATCCGCGCAAGACCATTCTCGATATCGTCGGCGAGCCCCTCCGCGTAAACAAGCTGGCCAGGGGCGAGGACCTCGAGCAGCGTGTACGCCAACTGGTCGATCTGGTCGGCCTGGACGTCAAGTACCTCAAACGCTATCCCCACGCCTTCAGCGGCGGTCAGCGCCAGCGCATCGGCATCGCCCGCGCCCTCAGTCTGCATCCCAGCCTCATCGTCTGTGACGAGCCCGTTTCCGCACTCGACGTCTCGGTCCAGGCCCAGATTCTCAATCTCCTCCAGGATCTTCAGTCGGAATTCAGCCTCACCTATCTCTTCATCGCCCACGATCTCAGTGTCATCCAGCATATCTCCGACCAGGTAGCCGTCATGTATGTCGGCAAAATTGTCGAGCAGGCAGAGACGGAGGAGCTCTTCCTGAACCCCAAGCACCCCTATACGGAAGCGCTCCTGTCCGCAATTCCCCAACCCGACCCGGACTCCCTGCTGGATGAAATCTCGCTTGAGGGTGAAGTCCCCAGTCCGGCCAACCCGCCTCCCGGCTGCTACTTTCACCCGCGTTGCCAGTACGCCCAGCAGATCTGTCAGGAGGAACTTCCGCCGCTCCTGGAAGTCAGCCCCGACCATTACGCTGCCTGTCATTTCGCCCAGGAGTTGACCCTTCACGGTGCGGGAGATCTGGAAGAGGATAGCCAGCGGTGAGTCCTCCGCTTGGTTCCTGCTTTTGCGCAGGTTACGAGATACGCGCCCGGGCGATGGGAGAGTGGCTGTGGCGCTGATCCGGGGGGTGGAGTAAACATATGGACGCGCTTCTCTTCTGGACAGCGCTGTGGATTGCCGGCGTGGGACTGTTTGTGTACCTGATGATCAAGCTGGTGCGCCGGTTGGCAATACGTTTCAGCCAGGGAGTCGAAGCCAACGTCCGCGCCGCAGAGTCGATTGTCAACGACGAGCGCGTTCCCGAAGCCTGGGCCGCACCCTACCGCCAGCAGATCGAAAAACTCCGTCGCAACGTCGGGACTGAAGCCGAGATCGAACGCGCCGGCCGCCGCGGCCACAAAGACTGCTTGCACCGCCTCGACCAGCTCGCGCAATATTTTGAGAAAAGCGACCTGGTTGACAGCGCAGAATCACGCCATGTCCTGCTGAAAGGCCTCCAACGCCAGCGCGCACGCTGGGTCGCCGGCGGATGGCAGTACGTGCTCGAAAGAGGCGATGACCACTGACCACTGATCCCGCAGAGGCGAACGGTCCATCTCTATAGCATAGGAGTTATTTCAACCACCCATGCGGGTGGTTTTTTTCTGTTTGGCCCTTTCCCACCTGTCGACTACAATAGTGCACACTCCCTCCGCATTGAAACAGAATATAAAAGATAAACTAGGGAGGAGAGGAATATGTAGAATCCCACAGACCTGCCCACACCTTCTCTACCGTGAACCGGTGCCGAACTGCGCGGAAACTCGCCGAAAGTCGGCCTCGCCCACCCTGTTAAACCGTTGAAGCCGTCTCTGGTTCAGACAGATCAACACCCCCTGACAGCCTGCTCGCTTCATGAGAAATCTCCACGGATTCATATTGAAGATATCGCGTCGGTGTTTGTCGTTCCCCCTGAAAACGTCAAAGCGTGATCGCTTCTTTGAAGGTGATCACTACCACTGCGCCCCGTTCGAGCGGGGGCGCATCTGACATGGGTCGATCTTCTACGGTCTAAGGAGGGCCACCATGAGTGCAAAACGCTTGAATCGACGAGATTTCCTGATGACGACCGGGACGGTGACGGGCGCGACGCTGCTCGCGGCATGTGCTGCGCCCCCGGCGCCGCAAGCCGCTGACGAGAGCGGCAGTGACTCCGACGAAATGGCAGAGGTGGTTACCCTGGAGTTTCTCTACTTCGGCAGCGCCGCCATGGGCGAAAACTTCGACCCCATTATCGCGCAGTGGAACGAAGACCATCCCACGATCCAGGTCAAGAAGACCGTCGTCGGCGGGATGACCTGGGGCGAATACGCCCAGAAGGTAGCCGTGATGATAGCCAGCGGCCAGGACCTGGACATCATCCGCATGGCTATCGAGGGCTTGCGTATGTTCGCGTCGAAGGAGATCATCCATCCCATCGATGACTGGATTCAACGCGACGGCGACAAGCTCGACTTCGGCGAGTTTCTCGAGGACGTCAGTCCCTTCTTCTTCGAGGCCGGTTCCTACCAGGGCAAGCAGTACGGGATCCCGCTGGCCTTCAACATGATGAGCGTCTGGTACAACACCACCATCTTCGAAGAAAACGGCATCGACAGACCCGCCGACGACTGGACCTATGACGACTTTCTGGCGATTGCGACCCAATTAACCCAGCCGCCGGACCAGTGGGGCTGGGTACCGTGGATTGGCTGGTTTGTAGGCGTGATCCCGCATGCCTTCGCCTACGACACCAGCCCGCTCACCCCGGACTGGAACGCGGCCAACACGGGTGACCCCAAGTTCATCGAAATGATGCAGTTCCGCCAGGACCTGATCCACGAGTATGGGGTTGCGCCCGAGGTCGGCGCCGGCGAGAACCCGCGGCAGAAGTTCTTCACCGGCAAGGTCGGTATGGTACCCGACATGCGCAACATGGTGCTGGAAGGAACAAAGGCCGGCTTTACCGACTGGGACCACGTCCCCTGGCCGCAGAAGTATGCCCAGAAGTACGAAGTCGGCACCGGCTTCTACTGCATTCCGCTCGAGAGCAAGCATCCGGAAGAGGCGTGGCAGTTCATGAGCACAGTCGTAACCGGCAGAGCGATCGCCGAACGCAAAGCCAGCATCGGCTATGCCAACCAGTCCCGGCGCTCGGTATCGACCGACCCGGACCTGTACGCCATCGGGCCCACCCACTTTGCATGGGTCTACGAGGCCGTTGACGCCGGCATGGCCCAGCACGCCCCCTCACCGCCGGACTACCCCGAAATTGAGGCCATCGTAAATCGCTATCAGGCCTCGATTCTGTCCAATGAAGTGTCGGCCGAGGAAGGATGTCTGGCCGCGCATGACGAGATCGAAGAGGTGATCGCCCGCCGCGAGCCTGGGGTTACCGGCATGTAGCGGGAAGTTTCAGGTCAGTTGACGACCGGCTTCGTGCGGGCAAGAAATTCGCACCCATAGTGACCGGTCGTCGACTGTTATCTTTTCGTGGTTCCGCCGACAATGCAGCCGGAAAAGTTCATGAATTCAATCAAGGTGGTTCTTAGGTGACTGTTCGACTACCTCGCTTCAAAATGGGGATAGCCAGACAGGAAGCGCTGGCGGGATATCTCTTTATCGCGCCCGCCTTCCTGGTGTTCGTTGTTTTTGTCGCCGGCCCCATGCTCGCCGCGTTCGGCTTCTCCCTGTACAAGTGGGATGTATTTCGCGCCGCGACCTTTCTGGGGCTCGACAACTACAACAGGCTGTTCAACGACAAACGCTTCTTCATTACCTTCTGGAACACGATCGTCTATACCCTCCTGGAAGTGCCGCTGAATCTGCTCGTGGCGCTCGCCGTCGCCATGCTCATCAACCGCAGACTACACCCTGCCCTCCGCTATTTCCTGCGTACAACCTACTTCTTCCCCGTCATTATCTCCTTTGTCGCGGTTTCGATTCTCTGGCGCTATCTGCTGATCAGCGACCCGACTTTCGGACTCATCAACTTCTATTTCGCCAAACTGGGCATCTCGCCGGTGCCATGGACGACCAGTTCACGCTGGGTGCTGCGCTCCATCGTGCTGGTCAACATCTGGAAAACTTTCGGGTTCAATCTGGTCATCTTCCTCGCCGGGCTGCAGAACATCCCGCGCCACTTCTACGAGGCGGCCGAGATCGACGGCGCCAACTTCGGGCAGAAGTTCTGGCATATCACCATCCCCCTGCTGACACCCACCATCTTCTTCGCGCTCGTGATCGAGATGCTCCATGCTGTGCAGCTGTTCGATACCGCCTATGTGCTGACACAGGGAGGGCCGGGAGACGCATCGCGTCCAATCGTCATGTACATGTACGAGACCGGCTTCCAGGTATTCAAGATGGGGTACGCCTCCGCCGTAGCCGTGATGCTCTTCGTAGTGGTAATGCTCCTGACCCTGTTGCAGATGAGAGCGAGCCGCGCCTGGGTCTACTACATGGGAGAGTAGGGGCAGCATGAATGTGTGGCAGGAGGCCCGCCAGAGTCGCCGCGTTGGCATTGTCGCCACCGGCCTGCTCGACTCCCTGCTGGTTCTGGGGGGTCTGCTGACGATCTCGCCCTTCATCTGGATGCTGGTCGTTTCGTTCGGCCAATCCAAAGAGCTGCTGCAGATGCCCCCCAACTGGTTTCCGTGGCCGCCCTATTTGGCTTCCTATCAGGAAGCATTCCACTACGTAAACTTTCTCGTAACCGGTTGGAACAGCCTCAAGGTAACCTGCGCAATCTGCGCCGGGCAGCTGTTCACCTGCAGTCTGGCCGCCTTCGCCTTTGCCCGCCTGCGCTTCCCCGGGCGCGAAATCCTGTTCATCATACTGCTCTCTTCCCTGATGATTCCGCCGCAGATGACGATCATCCCCGTCTATGTCATGCTGGCCAAGGTGGACCTGATCGATACCCACACCTCCCTGATCCTGCCCGCCTTCTTCAGCGCCACCGGAACCTTTCTCTTGCGCCAGTTCTTTCTGACAATGCCCCAGGAGATGGTGGATGCCGCCAAGATCGACGGGGCCACCTACTGGACCATCTACTGGCGCATCTTTCTGCCGCTTGGCGCGGCCGGCATCTCTGCACTGGCCATCTTCTGCTTCAACTTCCACTGGAACGAGCTCTTCCGCCCCTTGATCTTCCTCAACTCAGTGGAAAAGTTCACGCTCCCACTGGCCCTGAGCTACATCAACGAGCTCTACGTCAACCTGATCGGCGTGACCTACGCCGCAGTGGCCATGGCCGTGATTCCAGTCTTGATCGTCTTCCTCATGGCCCAGCGCTATCTGATCGAAGGGATCACCCTGACCGGCCTGAAAGAAGGTTGAGGACCGCTCCGGGCCAGGTTCCTGCAGTCGACTGCGGCCGACCGTCAGGCCGGCATGATCATCTATCCCACTCCTACCACGCCACAAGAGAAGCGAAAAACCCATGGCACGTCTCACATATACCGGCGAACATCTGCGAGAGATAGCCTTTCCACTCGGCGGCATTGGCACCGGCACGGTCAGCCTGGGCGGCCGCGGCCAGCTCTGTGATTTTGAGATTGCCAACCGGCCGGCCAAAGGCCAGGCGCCGTTCCGCAACTTCTTTGCGCTCGGCGTCGACGATGGATCGGGTATACCTAAGGCGCGCGTGCTGGAGCGCCAGTTTTTTCCGCCCTTCACCGGCTCGCGCGGCGTACCGGTTCACCAGGTCCCCGGTCTGCCCCGCTTCGGCGAGGTCAGGTTCACAGGCGAATATCCGCTGGCCCATCTGGACTTCGAGGACGGCGCCACCGAGCACCCGTTTCCGGTCCGGGTCTCATTGGACGCGTTCAATCCGATGATACCCGGCAACACCGAGGACTCCGGGCTGCCCGCCGCGATTCTGTCTTGGAATCTCGAAAACCGCACAGAACGCCAAATCAAGGCGCTCCTGGTGGCCGTCATGTCGAACCTGGTCGGCTATCAGTTTTCGCCCTGGCCCGGCGATGCACCCTGGCCGGGCGGACAACAGGTGAACCGGACCGTGCGCGAGCCGGGGTTCCAGGGCGTTCTCATGCAGTCCGAACGCGACGGCGGCCAGCATCCCATGGCCGGCAGCATGGCCGCGGTCACACCCTGGCCGGAAACGACCCTGCAGACCCGCCTCGGCGAGCAGGACTGGCCCTACTCTCTCCGCCCCTTCTGGTACCAGCTGCTGGGCAGCGTGCCCTTCGAGCGTGAAGAGGACGCCACGGTCGCGGCGCCGAGCGGCAACCTGACCGTGGCGCGCCGGCTCGAGGCAGCGCTCGGTATGAGCATCACGCTGGATCCCGGCCAGGCCGTTACGGTCCCGGTGATCCTCACCTGGTGCTTCCCCAATCGCTACGTACAGCTTCCCGACGTGGATGAGCCGCGCTGGGTGGGCAACGAATATACCCAGAGATTTCCCAGCGCCGATTCAGTCGCTCGCTACGTGGTGGCTGAGCGCGAACGCCTGGAAGCCGAAACACGCGACTTCCACCGGCATCTCTACGCCACAACCGTACCCGACTTCGTGATCGACGCCGTGTCCGGCAACATGGCCACCATCCGCACGCAGACCTGTTTTCGCGACGCCTCCGGCCAGTTCTACGCCTACGAGGGCTGCAACCCGGACTCCGGCTGCTGCCCCATGAACTGCACCCACGTCTGGATGTACGAGCAGGCCTTGGCATCACTTTATCCGAGCCTGGAACGGGACATGCGCGCCAATGCCTTTCTGGTTGAAACCGGACCCGACGGCCGCATGTTTTTCCGCACGCGCACACCCAGTGGAGCCGAGCCCTTTCTGGCTGAGGCGACAACAGCGGCCGACGGACAGATGGCCGAGGTGATCCAGCTCCTGCGCGACTACCGGCTCTCGGGCGATCGCGACTTCCTGGCACGGCTGTGGCCAAAGGCCAGGCTGGCGCTGGAGTATGCCTGGCAACCCGGGGGCTGGGATGCCGATCGCGATGGCGTCATGGAGGGCGAACAGCACAATACGACCGACATCGCCTACTATGGGCCAAACCCGCTCATGACCTTCCTCTATCTGGCCGCGCTGAGGTCCGGCGCCGCCATCGCCAGGGAGTTGGACGACCCGCAGACCGCAGCCGTCTACGAAGAGATCGCCGCCCGCGGCGCCCCACGCGCCGACGAACTCCTCTGGAACGGTGAATTCTACCAGCAGCGCCTCGACCTGGCCGCAGCCGCCGCCGACTTTGGCGCCAGCTACGGCATGGGCGGCATGGGCGATACCGTGCCGGGCGCAGAGGACAGCCCGCTGTTCATGGAGCAGGGCCAGGCTCCCTACAATCAGGTCCACAACGGCTGCCTGTCGGACCAGCTTTTCGGCCAGTGGCTGGCAAATCTGGTCGGCTTGGGCCGGCTTGTGCCCGCTGAACGTCTCCGCACAGCGCTCCGCTCCATCTACCGGCATAACTTCAAGCGCATGAATGAAGTGCCGACCAACTTCCTGCGCGCCTTTGCCGTCAACGAGGAACAGGGCGTCGTCTACGCGACCTTCCCTGAGGAGCCGGGAGATATTATCCCACTCACCGCGGTCCTGCGTGCCCACGAGGTCTGGTCGGGCTGCGAATATGAGGTGGCCTGCCTGATGATCCAGGAAGGCCTGTTGGCGGAGGGTGAGTCGATCGTGGAGGCCATCCGTTCCCGCCACGACGGCACCGCCCGCAACCCCTGGAACGAGCCGGAATGTGGCGACCACTACGCCCGCGCCATGGCCAGCTACGGCCTCCTGCAGGCCTATGCCCGCCTGCAGATCGATCTCAGCCGGGGCCGCATCGCCCTCTCGCCCCAGGTGAACCGGGCGAACTTTGCCACCTTCTTTTCCGTTGAGGGCGCCTGGGGCAGCATAAATCTGTCCGGAGATCAGCTCAGCATCGAGCTTGGCAGCGGCAAAATAACGCTGAACGAGCTCGTCGTCAACGGGCGAAAAGTCTCTCTCCCCGCCGGGGTTACGGTGGCAGCGGGCCAACCACTGGATGTGCAACTGTAATATATGTGATATAATAGAATAGATCAGCCTCATTCTTGCGCCCAATGGGGCAAAAATGAGGCTTTTACATACGCTCCTTTCGAGCGCGCTGCGTGTATTTCAGTTTGGGAGGCGACCAATCCGGCCTGTCGCTGCGTTCAATGCAGTTGCTCAGAAGCAGTCAGAATTCCATCGCCCGTCTGGGAAGCGCCCGCGGCGTGATGGGAAGACAGACGAGCAGAACGTAGCCGAGGTCAGTTCAGTTGGTCGAGTGGTCCCCCTGTTCTAGGAAACTGCGCTTACTTATGAGGGAGGAGACAAAAAATGGCAGAGAAAAACGCTCACGAGATTTCCCGTCGAAAATTCCTACAGGTTTCAGCGGCGGCGGCCGCCGGCCTCGTAACGGCCGCCTGCGCCGTAGCAGCCCCACAGCCAGCACCTCAGGCGCTCGCCGAACCGGTATCGATGATCAAGCGCGGTGGGCCCACTTTGATTGCCCGTCAACAGCCGCCCAAGATACTTGATGCACACCTGGATACGGGACCCCATACCCAGGTATGGGGGCAGATACACGACAGTCTGCTGCATCACCAGCTCGTTGACCCGGAGGCCGGCACTTTTGAGCTGGCGGGAGCTCTGGCAGAGAGTTGGGAACGCGACGGTGACACAGCTTGGGTCTTCAACTTGCGGGAGGGGGTAAAGTTCCACGATGGCAGTGATTGGAATGCCGATGTCGCCCAGTGGAACCTTCTCCGGATGCGAGACCATCCCCAGTCGGTGGCTAAGGATGTCGTCGCTGAGATTGAGTCGATCGATAGTATCGACTCTCATACCATCCGGGTCAATCTGACGGCACCGAATGCGGCCTTCCCCCATCTGATGGCCTACCCAGCCAGCAATGGTCGCACACGGATCGTCTCGAAGCAGGCCGTCGAGACGATGGGCGACGACGAATATGCCCAACACCCGGTTGGTACCGGTCCGTTCAAGTTTGTGGAGTGGGTGAAAGACGATCATATCACCGTCGAGCGCTTTGAGGACTACTGGCAGACGGGGGAAGATGGTCAGCCCTTGCCGTACCTGGACTCGATAAGGTTCGATATGCTCACCGACTACACGGTGGCCTTTCTGAGGCTGCGCAGTGGTGATATGCATCTGTCGGATATCGACCCCAAAGACTGGACCGCGGCTCATGGCGATTCGAATCTGATGAATTTTCCAGTTACTTGGGCGCCCACGACCTATGCATTGGGTCTCAACGCCCAACAGGGGAGGTTCGCCGATAACATCCCATTGCGCAAAGCGCTTGCCCATGCCATCCCTTACGATGACTTGACGAACGCATTGGGGTTTGGCCTCGGCTTCCGCTCCAAACATTTCTGGCCCAAGGGGGGGCTTGGGTATGATGACGGGCTTCCCTTCTACGACTATGACCCGGACAAGGCGCTGGAGTACCTTGCGGAAGCCGGCTATGCCAATGGTGTGGATCTGGTTATGCTGCAGCTTAACCGCAGTCAGGATCTCAGGACGGGACAGGGGGTCCAAGCCGCGGTAAAAGAATTGGGTATCAACATAGAGCTGGATGTCGTAGACGTTGTCAAGTGGCGTGAGGCAGCTCGATCAGGCGAGGGTTGGGACCTCAACCACAATACGCGTGGCTGGAGCCCCGACCCAAGTGGCCAGCGCCGGCAACTGTTGACTACGGGCTACGGAAACTTCGTGCGTTCGACGAACACGGAGATCGATGAACTGATGGCCCAGGGTCAGGCAACCTTCGACCCCATCGAGCGTCACGAAATCTATAGACGGATTCAGGAGATGGTTTATGAAGACGCTTTATGGCTTTTCATCTACGCCATTCCGAGAGCCCTGATTTTCCCGAAAGAGTTAAGTGGGGTGACGGTGGAGTGGAGCGCCTGGAGTTGGAATGGGGCGCAACTGCATTGGACCTGATCTGAACGCATCACTACAATCGGTTTGGGGTCTCAGGGGTGACGGTACTGACACACGCGTGGACGTCGCCCCTTTTTGGGCCAAGAGTAGGTTTGGCACATCGTGAGCGTCGCCGTCGAGACAGAGCCGCATGATCACGGGCTGCTTGGGCACGTTTGGACGTCAAAAAAGTTGCGTCGCTGGCTCAAGTGGTGAATCCCAGGTTTCTGGATTTCACGTCCGGGCCCTCCGCCCGGATGCCTCGCCAGCATCCAACGCAGAAGGCCTGAGATAGCCGCAAACGCGCTCCCATTTGGGGATGTACCCGGCTCAAGCAGGTGATGGGCTTCAGCCGCTGAGTTGAGTTTAGCGTCTTCTCCCCCCCTGATCGTCCCGGTCTGAACCTGAATGAAAGGAGCTGGAAGTGGTGGCGACACGTCTTCGACGCCTGCAGAGCCTTCCTCGACCGCATCAGTACGTTTCCCAGGCAGTTTGGCTTGCGTCTATGTTCGAAATTCGAAGTCGGAATGCGAACCGTTTCCGGTATCAAACTGAAGGTATTTTCGGGAATTCGCAAGGGTGAAGGATGACGCGCTATCTGGTGCGACGGTTTCTACAGGTCATTCCCGTACTGTGGCTGGTTACCGTTATTTCCTTTGCCATTATCTTGCTCGTCCCGGGTGATGCCGCTATAGCCCTTTTGCCCGAAGACGCCCTACGTGATGAGGAACTGTACCAATATTACCGGCGTGAGTTGGGTTTGGACCGCCCCCTACCGGTTCAGTACCTCAACTGGGTAGGCAAAGTGCTGCAGGGCAACCTGGGCGTGTCCTTTCGCAACAAACAGCCAGTGCTGGAAGGGATTGCCCAGAGGCTGGGTCCCACAATCGAACTCAGCCTGCTGTCTATGCTGGTGTCAATGGGAGTGGGTCTGCCCATGGGCATCATCTCAGCCATCAAACCTAACTCCAAGTTAGATGCTGCGGGGACTGTCTTTGTCCTGGCAGGCGTGGCGACCCCTAACTTTTGGTTGGGCATCATGCTGATTCTGGTCGCTTCCGTGTGGCTGCGTTGGCTGCCTGCCGGCGGTTATGTCCCGTTCTTCGACAGTCCGCTTGCGAATCTGAAGCTGATGATTATGCCGGCCATCACCCTTGGCACTGCACTGGCGGCCATCACCATGCGACAGACCCGATCAGCGCTGTTGGAGGTGCTCCAACAGGAGTACATCACTACGGCGCGGGCCAAAGGCTTGGCGGCACTGGTGGTGATCATCCGCCACGCACTCAAGAACGCGTTCATTCCCGTCGTCACCATTATCGGACTGCAAATGGGACGGCTCTTTGGGGGGACGGTTATCGTTGAATCGGTTTTCGGCATCCCTGGGATAGGCCGCCTGGCGATGGATTCCATATTTGGGCGCGACATCCCTATGGTCCAGGGCGTGATGCTGCTCATGGGGATAGCCGTGCTGATCAGTAACCTCGTTACCGACATCCTGTATGTCTACCTGGACCCTCGTATCCGCTATGGGTAGAGGGATCTGAAGGGGAACGATAACTGGGCAACTGGGACGGGAGAGGGGGGCTTCACAGATCACCTCCGCACTGACACGACGATTCCAAAAGAACCGCTTCAACGTCCTGCGACGGGTCCTTGAGACACGGCTTGCCTGGATGGGCATCCTGGTGTGGGTCGTCCTCATACTGATGGCAATCACAGCAGATCTCATTGCACCTTATGATCCCACAGCTTTGGATTACGGCGCTGTGCTGTCGCCGCCCAGCTTCGCCCATCTGCTCGGCACCGATGATCTGGGCCGCGATGTTTTGAGTAACCTCATCCATGGTTCACGCGTTTCGTTGCAAGTGGGTCTGGTTTCGGTTGGCCTGGCGACCGTTCTCGGAGTCCTTCTCGGTTTGCTTGCTGGCTATTGGGGTGGCTGGGCCGATGACGCGCTGATGCGTCTCGTTGACGCTTTTTTCGCCTTTCCTACCCTGGTTCTGGCACTGGCCATCACCGCGGCGCTGGGGCCAAGCCTGAGCAACGTGATGATCGCTGTCGGCATCGTGAATACACCGGCCTTCGCGCGGCTGGTGCGGGGACAGGTTCTGTCAGTGCGGGAACGCGACTATGTCATCGCAGCAACCGTCGTGGGCGTAAGCCATGGACGGATGCTGCGTCGCCACATCTGGCCTAACGTCACTGCCCCGCTCATCGTACAGGCTTCGTTAAACATAGCAGGCGCTATCTTGTCAGAGGCCAGCCTGAGCTTCTTGGGGATGGGGGCGCCGCCTCCAACGCCCAGTTGGGGGGCCATGCTGAAGAATGGGTACGGCTTCCTGGAGCAGGCCCCCTGGACCTCTTTCTTCCCGGGTGCGGCTATCTTCATAACGGTTCTGGGATTGAACTTCCTCGGCGACGGACTGCGCATGGCTCTGGACCCCCGTCTGTGGCAGCGAGGAAAGGCTTAGGTTGATTCTACAAAGACAATTGCCCCGGACTTCGTATTTCGTTTTGTGTTACGCCACTCGATGAGGTTTCAAAATGGCAACCGAGAACTATTCTGAACTGTCCCCAGGAGCGGAGGAGCTGCAGCTGGTCGAAGGGTTCCGGCGCATTCTGTCCGCCCCGGCCGGCCCTACACACACAATGGCGCGAGCCAGGCCGGGCAACGACTTTCGAGGCTATGCCGAAGGTTGGTGGACACTCTCCTGGTGGCGACGGCCGCTGGAAGAGACGCCGCCTTTGGAATGGGAAACGCACCCGGTTCCTGCCAGAGCTCTGACCGCGTTCTACTTTGTAGGTGCTAGCTCCAACACCTCTTACAATGTTTATCCTCCCAATCAGGCCCGACTACTGGTTAACGGCGATTATGCCCTTACTTTCGACCTCGGGGTTCGTACGGCTATGGCCTGGCAGGCGGATGACTTTCGGCTGGAATTCACGCCCAAACGCGTGCAGATGCCGGCCGACGGTTACCACCGCCAGCACGAGATGCACGGCAACAGTGGCATCTACCGTCTGACCGTGCCCGCCCACCGCGTAACACCGCAAGAGCCGCTCCGGTTACGCGTCGATCTCGAAACACCTCAGGCGGGCACCGTTTCATTCTTCATGATCAAGGATCGACAGGACACCCTGGAAGTTTCAGCCCACACCAATGCCGATCAGATCGCCCAACTCCAGGACGACGTGACGCAGCTGCGACGGGTGGTCAACGCGCTCAGCAAGCGGCTATATCCGGAGCTGTTTCCAGAGCGCGTCTCATCCAAGCAGATGATCCTTTACCACCATGGGCGAGACCACTGTAACGATCTGGATATCGCTTTGGCAGATGACGGGGAAATCATGCTGGCCTTTCGCCAGGCCGCCGAACACGTGGCGCCCCATGGGAAGGCCATTCTGGTGCGGTCCGGAGACGAGGGGCAGACCTGGAATCCCGAAGACGCTCAGGTCATAGCCCACTTCCCCTGGCCATTCGACATTCGCGTGCCCGTTTTCCACCGACTGGGTGGCGGGAACTGGCTTCTCAGCATTCTCATCTATCGGAACCACGACCAATCTGGTGAAAGAATTGAACCTCTGGCCAGCCGAAACGACTTTGAAACGTGGTTCCTGCGATCTGTGGATGACGGACGCAGCTGGACGATCGATTCACAGAAGTTGGACTCTGGGCCGCTGACAGATGCTACGGTGATGGCCCCTGCTGTGCGGCTACCGACCGGACGGCTGCTGCTACCGGTGTCAAGCTGCCTCAGCGAACCCCTTTCAGCCTCGCTATTCGCCTCGGATGATGAAGGTCAATCCTGGCATTTCCACGCGTCGATAGGGGAGGTACCCTCGCAATACACCGCGATATACCCGGAGACCACGCTGGCGCGTGCACCCTCTGGACGACTCATCGCCTTGATCCGAATTGTCGATGGAAATCATCTTCAGTCATCTTCCGTTGACGACGGAAAGACGTGGACACCCTGGGAGGAGACACCCATGCCGTCGTTCGGACACCGGGCGCGGCTGCTCACGCTTAGCAGCGGGGAGATTCTGTGCTCCTATGGCTGGCGTTGCCGACGCGAAGACGGCCTCGACGATCTGGGCAGCATCAAACTGGCTCTCAGTCGGGACGAGGGCCGGACTTGGCTGGCGCAGGACAGGCGTATTCTGCGAGATGATTTCCTGAACTGGGATATCGGCTACCCGGTTACCATAGAACTGCCCGATGGTCGTCTATTCACCGCCTACTGGGGCAACCAGATGGAGCGCTTCTACATTGGGGGCAATCTCTACGAAAGATGGTAAGGCAAAGAGGATTCGCATGAGCCGCAGCCGGGCCGTCGCGATGATCGCGCCCCGTTCACTTTCACAGACCTCTTTGCATCCTCACAATCAGGCAATCCCCTGCGCCAAGCAACCTACTCCGGCATCGTCCGCAATATCAGCGGCTCAAGGAACTGCACGCTCTTGATGATCCCTTCCGCTGCGCTCATCACCGGGTCTTCGTGTTCGATGCTCAGCGCTCCATCGTAGCCGGCCACGCGCAGCGCGCTCACGAAATCGCGCCACCATCCTTCCCCATGACCGTAACCCAGCGTGCGGTAGGCCCACGAACGCTCGGCGACCAGCTCCATCGGCCGCATATCCAGGCCGCCGTTCAGAGCCATCTCAGAAGGGTTGATGCGCGTGTCCTTGGCGTGGACGTGGAAAATGAACCCCTCTCCCAGCGTCGGGATGACGATGAGCGGGTCCATACCCTGGTAAAAGAAGTGGCTGGGATCGAGGTTGACGCCCACGCTCGGCCCGGCGACCGCACGCAGCCGCAGCATGGTGCGCGTGTTATACACGGACTGGCCGGGGTGAAGTTCGATCGCCACCCTGACCCCGTGATCGGCAGCGAACCGGCCCGCCTTTTCCCAGAAAGGGGTGATGACTTCATCCCACTGCCAGCGTTCCAGCTCAGCGTATTCCGGCTGTTGCGGGTGCGTGGGCCAGTTCGGGTAGGGTGTCCCACTCGGATCGCCAGGGCAGCCGCTCATCGTCACGATGGTATCCTGGCCCAGCCGATGCGCCAGTTCTACCGTCTTGAAGAAGACATCCTGCGATGCCTGGCCGCGCGCCGGGTGCGGGTCGAGCAGGTTGCCATTGCAGTTGAGAGCGCTCAGCACCAGGCCGCGACTTTCTATGGCCGACATGAAGGCTGTGCGCGCCTCCTCGCTATCCAGCAGTTCATCCAGGTTGCAATGCGCAGCCGGCGAGAAATTGCCCGTTCCGACCTCCACAGCTTCGATCCCATGCTCGACAACCCAATCAAGCGCCTCGTTGAAGGAAGCTGTCAGGCTATCTGTGAACAGTCCGATTTTCACAACATCCTCCTCTCTGTTGGACCCAGGCCGCGCATCCCACTCCGCATCCCGCCCGGCCGCATCACTCCTCCTCGTACCAGCCCGACCCGAAGATCAGCCCGTCGTAGCGCACCATCCATGTGTGCTTACGCGCCTCGTTGCCCGTTTCCGGGTTAATGGCCAAATAGCTGATCCATTTTCCTTCTTCAGGCGTGCTCAGCATCTCGTCCCCAAAAAAGTAGCCGGTCGAATCCACGCGCAACGCGGGATCCCGCCCTCTTATATCGTCGTTGAAGTGCGCGATCGTGTACCCATCTTCGCCGATAATGACGACGTACCATTGCCCGTCCACGTTCTCGGGCGAGTTGTAGTGATCGATTGCGGCCTGGCGGCCTTCCTGATTGTAGAAGCGGATGGCATCCTGCACGATCGCCTGTGTGTAGGCTGCCGGTTCATTCTTGGTGGGGATGGCAGCGCAACCGGCGGCAAAGAGCGCGAGGATGAGAATAAGGGGGACAGAACGATTCATGATTTTCTCCATTGCGTTAAAGGTAACTATGGCACATCTACCACAGCCGATATTCACGCATCCCTCCGTGCAAGATTTCCCTGACACGGATCAGGACAATTGTATCTCACTGGGTCAATGCCTTGGGAGGCTGCCCGATCTGTAGGGGCACCCCTTGTGGGTGCCCTCTTGTGTGCGCCACTGCATGAAAAATGCGCGCAGAGACGCGTAGCCTGAAACTGACAACGCGGTCCGGAGAGCGCCTTCTTGACCGCGTCCCTCCCGGCCGAACTACTCCTTCTCGTACCAGCCCGACCCGAAGATCAGCCCGTCATAGCGCACGAGCCAAGTGTGCTTGCGCGTCACCTCGCCGGTATCCGGCTTGTCGTGGACGTAGCTGACCCATTTGCCCGCCTCCGTAGCGCTCAATATGTCGTCGCCATAGAAGTAGCCGCTGGCATCGACCCGCAGCGCCGGGTCCCGTCCTACACTTTCCGGTCTGTAGTGCGCGATCGTATACCCATCTTCACCGATGATGAAGACATACCACTGCCCGTCCACGTTTTCGGGCGAACTGTAGTGGTCGATGACTGCCTGGCGGCCCTCCTCATTGTAGAGGCGGATGGCATCCTGCACGGTCGCCTGTGTGTAGGCCGCCGGTTCATTCTTGGTAGGAATGGCGACGCAACCCGCGGCGAAGAGCGCGAGCGTAAGAGCAAGAAATACGGCGGCAGAGCGAAACACGTTTGTCTCCATTTCGACTGTCTTGTACTTGGATAATCTACTATCGTGCACTTCCATATCCCTGGCCAGGTCAGTTCTCTTCGTACCAGCCCGACCCGAAGAACAGCCCGTCGTGGCGTACGACCCATGCATGCTTACGCGTCTCCTCTCCCGTGTCCGGGTTCGTGAACACGTAGCTGACCCACTTTCCTGCCTCGGTCGCGCTCAGTACGTCGTCTCCATAAAAGTAACCGGTCGAATCCACGCGCAGCGCCGGGTCCCGCCCGATCATTGCCGGGTTGAAATGAGCAATAGTGTACCCATCTCCACCAATAATGAAGACATACCACTGCCCGTCCACGTTGTCGGTTGAACTGTAGTGCTCGATTGCAGCTTCCCGCCCATCCTGACCGTAGAGGCGGATGGCGTCCTGGACGAGCGCCTGCGTGTAAGCCGCCGGTTCGTTCTTGGTGGGGATGGCAACGCAGCCGGCGACAAGGAGCGCAAGCGCAAGGATGAAAGATACAGAGGCCGAACGAAACATGACTAACTCCATTTTGATAAAGTCGGGTTAAACCAGCCTTTTCAGTCTACTTTCATGACCCCATTTGAACCAACATTGGCCTTCCCCAATTACGTAGGTATAATTTCCCTGTCCATCTGATTGAACGCGCCCATCGGTAACATCTGATACCTTCCCCACAGCATTTGTTCGATGCGCCCCCTGCGCCAAATGGGGCCCGAAAAGGCAATCCAATGACAGCCATGCGCATCGGCATCGGCTCCATCTTCCAGGAAAGCAACCAGTTCGCCGCCACACAGACCGACCTGGCCCTCTTTCGCAACTCCTATGTCCATGAGGGCGACGCCCTGCTCCAACTGGCCGGCACCGACTGCGAAGTCGCCGGCATCCTCGCCCTCTGTGAACAAGAAGGCGCGCAGCCGCTTCCCCTGCTGGCCGCGCGCAGCGTCTCCGGCGGCGTCCTCACCGACGCCTGCTACACCGAGCTCAAGGAAACCTTGCTGGCCCGCCTGCGCGCTGCCCTCCCCCTTGACGGCCTCATCCTCGCCATGCACGGCTCCATGGTCACCGCCTCGCAGGAAGACCCGGAGGGCGACATTCTCGATGCCGTGCGCCGCATCGTCGGGCCGGACCTTCCAATCGTCATGACGCTCGACCTGCACGCCCACGTCACCCCGCGCATGGTAAAGCAGGCCACCGCCCTCGTCTCCTTCACCCACTATCCCCACGACGACACCTACTCCACCGGTGAACGCGGCGCCAGCCTGCTGCTGCAGGCAGCAAAAGGCGAAATCACACCGGTGACCGCCCTGGCCAAGGTCCCCATCATCTGCGGCGCCTGCAACGGCCAGACCGCCGGCGACGGACCCATGGCCCACCTCACCCGCCGCGCCCGGCGCCTCGAACAGGAGCCGCGCATCCTCTCCGTATCCTGTTTCCAGGTCCACCCCTACAACGACCTGCCCGGCATGGGCTGCGGCGCCGTCGTCGTCACCGACAATGACCCCGCCCTGGCCGCGCACGAGGCGCAACGGCTCGCCGCCGAGTTCTGGGAGCGGCGCAGGGCCTTCGAGGTCGAGCACCTGCCCGTCGCCGAGGCCGTCACCCGCGGCCGCAAGGTCGAGGGAGGACCCGTACTCCTGGTCGACACCGCCGACTGCGCCGGCGGCGGCGCACCCGGCGACAGCGTCGCCCTCCTGCGCGAGCTGCTGGCGCTGGAAGTGGACGAGCCCGCCCTTCTCATGGTCGTCGATCCCGCCGCCGCCCACGCCTGCGCCCGCGCCGGCATCGGTCAGACCGTCAGCCTGCAGGTCGGCTACAGCCTCGACCCCGCCTGGGGCCGGCCCGTCACCGGTACCGTGAGCCGTCTCAGCGACGGCGCTTTCCGCTACGACGGCGGCCTCTTTGGCGGCACCTGGGCCTCGATGGGTCTCTCCGCCGTCCTCCAGATCGGCAGCATCCAGCTTCTGGTCATGTCGCAGCCGACCTACGACTGGGGCGATGAGCAGTTTCGCAGCGTCGGCATGGACGTAAGCCGCGCCAGGTTCATCGGCGTCAAGAATCCAATGAACTACCGCCACGCCTACCGTGACCTGATGAAGGCCGCCTATATCGTCGACACGCCCGGCCCGACCCCCGCCCACGTGCGCAACCTCAGCTTCAAGCGCATGCAGCGGCCCTTCTTCCCTCTTGATGAGGAGATCCCCGACCTTGAGATCCCGGTAGTCGTCAGCTGAGGACGATCCGCGAAGGAACACTTGAAAATGAATGTCGCCGCCCAACAACTGGAAGAGTGCATCGAGCAGCTGAAACGGGGAGAACTTACCGAGGAGCGGCTGCGGGACCTGGGCAAGACGCTGGAGGAGAACGGGTCCAGACGCCAGAGTCTCCTCTACCTGCAGACCGCAACCACCGCCGTCACCTCTGACGTGATCGGCATGCTCCAGGTCGCCGGCGGCAACGTCTCCGACGGCCCCTTCGACCCCGCCGACTGGCCCTATAAGACCGTACTCGACGCCATCAACGCCGGCTGGCGCGTGATCCGCTTTCCCGCCCAGCTTCTGTCCAGTCACAGCCCCGATCGGCACGTCACCTGCGAGTTCATCCTGGAGAAGTGGGAATAAATGCAAGCCGCCCTCTGGAACATCGGCATGAAAGTCGATGACATGGAAAGCGAGATCGCGTTCTGGCAAGAGCTCGGCGCCAAACTGGTGCTGCGCGAGAAGTTCACCACGCCAGACGGCGAGGAGGTCGACTACGCCTTCGTCGACTTCGGCGGCACACGCATCTTCCTGACGCCCAAAACAGTCTTCGAGGACAAGCTCGGCCACACCCTGATGCCCGGCCTCACGCACGCCGTCTTCGAAGTCGAGGACCTGGACAAGGAGTACGAACGGCTCACCGCCATGGGCCTCGAGGTCCTGGTCGAACGCGTCGAGATCAGCGCCGCCTTCGGCTCGCGCCGCCTGGCATTCTTCCGCTCACCCAACGGCATGGTTTTCGAAATTCTGCAGATTCTTGAACCCAGAATCTGACAATGACGCTCATGGCTTCCGTCGATGCCATGCAGGAGGTACCCAATGACGCAGACAGCCCTTCGCGCCACCGCTGACATCAAGCCCACCCTCACCGACGAAGAGGTCCTGGAATTCTGCAAAACCGGCCTCCTCACCCTCGAAGGCGTGATCCCGGACACCACCAACCGCTGGGTTTTCGACTATCTCGACGAGGAGGGAGCAGACCCCCATCAGCTCGTGCGCGACGAGCGCTTCATCGACGAGGTGCTGCTGCATCCCGCCGTCGCCGGCGTCGTCCGCTCCCTGCTCGGCGCCGGCTTCCAGCTCCCCGAGTGGATGGCCAACCACCGCCTCGTCGGGCCGGAAGCAGCCCGCTACTGGCACATCGACGCCGGCTCCGACTTCGAGCGCGCCTGCAATCTGCTCCAGGTCTTCTACATCCCCCAGTCCAACAGCATCGAGATGGGCCCCACCCTCTTCCTGCCCGGCTCCCACCTCGTGCCCATCGCCCGCGAGGACATCGAGCGCTTCGGCAACCTGACCGGCCAGGTCGCCACCACCGCGCCCGCCGGCTCCGTCTTCGTCACCGCCTATTCCATCTGGCACCGCCAGCCCGACAAGGTCGATCAGTCGACCCGCAACCTGTTGAAATGGGTCTACTGGCGCACAGTGCCGCCCGCGCGCGACTGGCTCGCCCGCCCCGACTTCGATTTCCGCGGCGCCGACTACTCCTTCACCAGCAGCTACTTCTGCGGCGGCCACCGCAAATGGCAGTCGGTCCCCCGCATCGCCGAGATGTTCTACTGGCTCTGCGGTAAAGCCGACGAGTTCCACACGGTCGGCGGCTCCGGCTGGCCCTACTCCTCCTCCGACCCGGGAAAATGGTCCCAACAGCGTCAATAACACCAGGACGAGCTGGAGCAAAGCGCTACTGACCCGTCAAGAATCACGCAGCCACACAAAGAAAATTCGTATCCGCCAATTCCTTTCCAAATGGCAATCATGATTCAGCATGGCGAAAGGTGTTTCTCTTCCCCTTTCACACCTATCACCCAACATTCGCTGCTTTCACTGACTACTGACTACTGCAGTTGGGCGGTCGGGCCTATTCGGCCCTCCCTTGTGCGGGGGC
>WTGY01000089.1 GCA_011523365.1 Caldilineaceae bacterium | reverse complement strand
GCACAAGGGAGGGCCGAATAGGCCCGACCGCCCAGAAAATCGAGGAGAGAGTGAAGAGGAGTGAGGAGAGAGAAAACTTCACTCGCAACTTTCAGGGGCGCACACTGACTGAGGCTGAGTCGTTATAAGGACAGTTGAGCAGGAGAAACTGGAGACCAGGAAGCGCTAGTGGTACGGGTCGGCCGCGTCGCGCAGGCCGTCGCCGAGGAAATTGAGCGCGAGGACGGTGATGATGACGAAGACGCCGGGCAGGAGCAGCCAGGGCGCCAGCGCGACCGAGCGCAGGTTCTGGGATTCCTGGAGGAGGACGCCCCAGCTGATCGTCGGAGGCCGCAGCCCGAGGCCGAGGAAGCTGAGCGAGGTCTCGCTGAGGATCATGGCGGGAACGGCGAGGGTGGCGGAGGCGATGAGGTGGCTGAAGAAAGAGGGCACCATGTGGCGCAGGATGATGCGCATTTCACCGGCGCCGGCGAAGCGGGCGGCGAGGATGAACTCCTCCTCGCGCATGGAGAGGAAGCGTCCGCGCACGGCGCGCGCGAGGAACGTCCAGCCGATCAGCGAGAGGATGATAGTGATGCCGAAATAGACGCGGATGTTGGACCAGTCCTGGGGCAGGGAGGCGCTCAGGGCCATCCAGAGGGGGATGGAGGGGACGGAGCGGATGAACTCGATGATGCGCTGGATCAGGACGTCGATTACGCCGCCGTAGAAGCCGGAGATGCCGCCGAGGACGACACCGAAAACGAAGCTGAGCGCGACACCGATCAGTCCGATGGAGAGTGAGATGCGGGAGCCGTAGATGATACGTGTAAACATGTCGCGGCCGAGTTTATCGGCGCCGAGCAGGAATATTGTAGAGAAAGGCGCCTCTGCGCTTTCCCCGGCGGAGGCGTCGTAAATGGGTTCGCCAATGCCGAAGAGGTGGCGGGTGTTGGGAAAGAGACCCCAGAGCTTGTAAGGATCGCCCTCGACCCAGAAGCGGACGGGGTAACGCACGGTTTCGTCGGTCTGGAACTCCATGCGCAGGGTGTCGGGGTTGCGCTCCTGGGTGAGGCCGTAGACGAAGGGTGTGCCCTGGAACTCGCCGTTATGGAAGAAATGGAGCCGTTGCGGCGGCGCGTAGGTAAGGGCGACCTCATAGGTTTCAGGGTTATAGGGGGCGAGCACTTCGGCGAAGATAGCGACCAGGTAGAGGAGTATGACCACGATGCCGCCCACGATGGCCATTTTGTGTTTTACAAAACGCCACCACATCATCTGCAGCGGCGAAGCGATGTAGATGCGTTCTTCCTCTTCCTCGACAGAGAGATAAGTGTCGGAATCGTCGACGTCAGCGCCCAGAAGATCGCCCGTAGCGGCGGCGGGAGAGGAGTTCGCGGGGGTTGAGGTTTGGTCGGTGAGCGATTGGTCAGCGCTCATGCTACCCTCCCATCCGGATACGAGGATCGAGCAGCGCCAGCATTATGTCCGAAATCAGCGTACCGATGATGGTCAACGTGCTGAGCATGAGCAGGAAACTTGAGGCCAGGTACATATCCTGGGTCAGCAAGGCACGCAACAGCAGCGGGCCGGTGGTGGGCAGGCTGAGCACGACGGAGACGATGATTGAGCCGGAGACGAGTTGCGGCAAGGCCCAGCCCATGGTGCTGACGAAGGGGTTGAGGGCCACGCGAGTAGGGTACTTGAACACAAGCCTGATCTCGTTGAGGCCTTTGGCGCGTCCCGTTTCCACATAGGGCTTACTCAGTTCGTCGAGCAGATTGGCGCGCATGGTGCGCACAAGGCCGGCGGATCCGGCCGTCCCGACGATGATGGCGGGCGCCCAAAGATGCTTGAGCATATCGCCAAATTTGGCGAAGCTCCAGGGCTGGTCGACAAACTCCGCGGAGAAGAGGCCTGAGATATTGGTGCCGAAATAGGCAAGGGCGACCCACATCATGATGAGAGCGAGCATGAAGTTGGGCGTACCGAGGCCGATGAAACTGAGGGCAGTGAAGACATAGTCTCCTAACGAATATTGGTAGACAGCGGAGAATATACCGATCACCAGGCCGACGATCCACGAGAATATCAACGCGGAGAAGGCGACCACCACCGTCAGGCCGAGCCGTTCCCAGATCAGATCGCTTACAGGCAGCTGCCATTCGAAGGAGAAGCCGAAATTGCCCTGCATGACGTTGCCCAGCCATTTGGTGTAGCGTACAGGCGCGGGCTGGTCGAGACCGTACTGCTTGACAAGCGCGTCGATTTCATCCTGGCGAACGTCGTCACCCATCGCCATACGGTTGGCGATATAGGAGGTCATATAGTCGCCGGGCGGCAGTTCAATGATAACGAATGAGATCAACGAAATCATGAACAGCGTCGGGACCATCAGGATGAGACGGCGGAAGATGAAAGAGGACATTAAACACCAGTGGTCAGTGGCTAGTGGTTAGTGGTCAGTGAAACGCCAGCGGCCTGTGGTCGGTCACCAGTGAATTTACTGGCAACCGACCACTGAAAACTGGCCACTGAAGTTATCAGCTCTTGAGGTAGTACTGCTCGGGCACGGTGCTGCCGGGCGTCTGCAGATGCCAGGAGGAGACTCCCTCGCGCGGGACGTTGCCCATGTTCTTGCTGACGACGACCGGTGCAGGCAGGCCGACCGCCATGCTGAACGTCCACAGATTCTCCTTGTTGAGATCGAGGATCTGCTGGAAGAGACGCTTATGCTCTTCGAAGTCCGGCGTGGCCTTGATGGCCTCGTAGAGGTCAATGGTCGTGCGCAGGTCGCCGGTCGGCTCGACGCCGTTAACGCCGCCGGAGTTGTACCAGAGGGCGTGGCAGGCGACGTGATGGGAACTGCCCTGGGCAAAGGGCAGGAAGTGCCGCGGGTCGATCAGCGGGTTGAATTCGGCCGAACCGGTCCAGACGGTCATATCATGCTCGGAGGCCTGGACGCGCTGGCTCCAGAGCGGGCGGGCTTCTTCCTTCAGCGACAACTGCACGCCGACGTCAGACATATACTTCTGCATCAACTCGCCAATGCTGCGCCAGGAGCCAAAGACGGGCGCGTAGTTGAAGATGATGCTGAGCGGCTCGCCGTCCGACTTGAGGCGCACACCATCGGCGTTCTTTTCGTCCAGGCCCATCTCGTCGAGCAGAGAATTGGCCAGGTCCGGGTTGTAATCGAGGGCGCCCTTGGCCTGGGACTCATCGTAGAAAGGCGAGGTGGCGAGCGGCGACGGCTGGCCGGGCTCGCCCAGGCCGAGGTAGACGGCCTCGATAACCTCATCGCGATTCATTGCATGCGACATGGCAAAGCGGAAGCGCTTGTCATTGAAAATCTCGTGCATCACCGGGTCCGGATGGCAGAGATTGAAGGAGATGACAGCGTCGCTGGTTTCGCCATACTTCCAGAGCAGGATCTCGTAGTTGCCGACCTCCTCGTTCTCCTTGAAGAGCGAGAAGTTTTCCATGAGGATATGACGGTGCTGCATGTCGATGTCGCCGGCGACGGCGCGCAGGTTGAGGACCTCGGAATCCTCTACAATGTCAGTGGAAACGCGGTCGATGTAGGGCAACTGGTTGCCGGCGGTGTCCACCTTCCAGTAGTAGGGGTTGCGTTCCAGCACGACGGGGACTTCGGGCGTAATCTTGGTGAAGCGCCAGGCGAAGAGGACCGGCACGTCGGTATTGAGGCGCGGGGTGAGCCTGTTGTTGAAGTACTGATGCCAGAACTCGAACTCGTTTTCCTGCGCCTGCGCGTTCAACTCCTCTTCGTCGGCGTAGTTGCGATGGAACTGGGTCAAGTAGTGCTTGGGATACCAGGTCATCGAAGCGCCGTTGGCCCCGGCCATCAGGTTCATGAAGATGCCATGCGCGCCGGGGAAGGTGAAGCGGATGGTGAGATCGTCGGGTGCGTCCATGACGACGGGCTCGCCGCCGACGGTCAGCCAGACGGGGAAGCTGGGGGCGAGGTCTTCATCGCCGAGCACGTCCTCATACCAGAACATGAAGTCCTCGGAGGAGTGCGGCGTGCCGTCCGACCACTTGACGCCTTCACGCAGGTGGAAGGTGTAGGTGGTGCCGTCAGCGGAGACTTCCCAGGATTCGGCCAGATTGGGGCCCATATCGGAGCCGTCACTGTTGTAGCGCACCAGCTGCGGGTACATGAGGCGATACCGGAAGATGCCGGCGTCGCCGGGGCCTACGCCGATGCGGCGCCAGGTGCCGCCGTACTGACCGACCTCATTCAGCGGTTCGATCACCATTGGGTTGGGTGGCAGCCGCTCATCCACGGGGGGAATTTCGCCATTGGCGACCATCTCGGCCAGCATGGGCGCTTCGTTGTACTGGGATGCGGGCATCGCGTCGCCGCTGTCGGCTGCGGCCGACTCTTCGGCAGCGGGCGCTTCGGCGGCGGGTGCGTCGCCGGCGCCGCAGGCAGCCAGCACCGCGCCGGCGGTGGCAAAGGCGGATACCTGCAAGAATCGTCGTCTTGAAATATGCCTCTGGGTCATGGAATCTCCTCCAATGGTTGGGTTGTATACCGAACTGCTCGTTGTAGATGAAACAAGAATGAAACTACAGGCAGATTCCTGCAGTCGCAGATAAGGGCAAAACTGCAGGAGTCGGTTGCCAGAGCAGAGTGCTTTAGCTGCCCGGGGCGATCAGACAGCCGGCTCAAGTGGGTCACTGCCGGGATAATCTCGATATCGGGGGAGGGGATCGAGGGTTTTGCGATGACCGATTTTGGCTGTTGCCGTTGGGGCCATGGCCTAAGTTATGACCACTACCGGTTCTTCAGCCGAATCAGACGGTAGGCTATTGTATAGAAAACAGTTGGTAAGGGCAAATTTGTCATGACAAGGCGCGCGAAATCGCAGATGCCGGTGCACCTCCGGTAAACCAGGATTCGCCGCCATGCGGGCAGCCGGTCCCCAGCCTCTACAATCAGCGCAGAATTTCGCGGACCTGATGCTCGCCGTTGCCGGGTACGTTGTAGGCGAAGGTGTTGGCCCAGCGAGGGTGACGCGACGTGTTGGGCGCGGAGCCGTGGATGACGAGGGCGGTGAAGAAGATGCCGTCGCCCGGCTCCATCGGGATGGTCACGCCCTCGTCGCGCTTGTAGTAGCGTCCGGGCAGGAACCTGCCGAAGGTCTCCTGGTGCTGCTCATGGTCCTGCAAGCCCCAGCGGTGGCTGCCGGGGATGAACTCCAGGCAGCCGTTTTCGAGGGTCATAGGATCGATGGCGAGCTGGCAGTTGATCATCATAGGCTGGTTTTCGTCGGTCTTCCAGTAGGCGTAGTCCTGATGCCAGGGCGTGGCCGCGCCGATGCCGGCCTCTTTGGGCAGGAGTTTGCTGTGGTAGAGGGCGACCTGCGGGTGCATCAGCTCGGCGACGATATCGACGAGCGCGTCGCTGCGCAGGATGCGGTCGAGGGTGGGGCTGACCAGCTCGCTGTGCATCAGCTGGCGGATGATCTTGCTCTCGTCGGGGGCGTCCTCGTCCTCCC
Source organism: Caldilineaceae bacterium (assembly GCA_011523365.1). GTDB lineage: Bacteria > Chloroflexota > Anaerolineae > Caldilineales > Caldilineaceae > Bin5. The sequence continues at coordinate 33,293 of WTGY01000089.1, read as the reverse complement.
AGGCGACGTGGACTTCGGGCGGGGGATCGGCCAGCATGCGCCGGTGGATGTCTGGCATTTCCTGGCGAATCTGCTCGATCTCCTGTCGGGAGACGAGGCCTTTCTTAAGCAGGTAGCCGTTGGCTTCAAAGGACTCTTTTTCCTGGGTTGTAAGGCTCATTTGGACTCCTCGATCTGGTCGTTTAGGGCCAGCTGTTAATGGTCAGTTGTCAGTGAGCTCGAAATGTGAAGCTGTACAGCTTGCTGCGGTTCAGGAAGAAGCGGATTTGGACGGCCCCCTCAATCGCTGGCTGTTCGTTCTGCCACCTGACCTGCCAGTGCAGGTCGTCGGACTGCAAAGGAAGGCAGTCTGCGCGCGAGAATCCATCCAGAACGCTCCCGTCGGGACGGCACAGTTCGACGTGCAGTTGACCGCCGGCAGCATCGGCGTTCACCTCGAGGGCGCCGGTGCCCGCGGGCAGGTGCAGGGGTTTGGTTACGACCATTGCCTCGCCGGTCGCAGCGAGCGCGACGAAGCGGTCCCGCTGCCAGGTGGCGCGGCCCAGCCGCTTGACGCGCTTCTCCATGTCGACCTCGCCGTGTGTGTGTTCGCAGCCGGTGTAGTACCAGTGAATTTCATCGCCCTCGATGATCGGCTCCTTGGCCGTGCCAATGATCATGCCTCTGTCGAAGGCGTCGCCGGCGCCGCGCGAGAGCGCGACGGTGCGGGCGCGGTTGGCGTGCTGCCAGCCGATGCCGTCGCGGCTGTAGACGAACTGACCGTCGATGGGGCCGTCGCAGGGGATCTGGTTCTTTTCACCCGGAATCTGCTCGGCGGTCACGTAGAGGACGCCCAGCAGACCGATATGGAGGCTCCCATAACGGAAGGCGGACATGTTGTGGAACTCGGCGCGCAGCGCGCCGTAGCGGCGGCGGGCGATCTCGTCGTCCCAGTTGCCCGGTTCCAGGATCGGGTAGGAGTCCTTCCAGGGGCCGGCCAGAGAGGGGCTTTCCGAATAGCAGATGACGCGGCGCTTCTCGCTGTCGTCAAAGCGCTGGAGCGAGTAGGCGCGGTAGATGGAATCGACCGGGTCCCAAGTGACGTTGAAGGTGCCCTCGTTGCTGCGCTTCACGACCGGCTCGAGGCAGTTATGGGTGCGCCCCTGCCCGGTAAGGGATACGGTAACGTTGTCATGCCAGTGGATGCCGTCGGGGGAGGTGAGCAGGAAGATGCTGCGGTAACGGCGGCAGAAGCCGATCGCCTTGTAGCGTTGGTCCGGGTTCTCTTCGTCGCGGTCGATGAAGACGGAGGCGCCGTGAAGGTCCCAGATGATGTTGTTGGCGGCGCTGCCGTTGAAGGTGAAGATGCCCAGCTCCGGCTTGGTCCAGTGGATGCCGTCATCGCTCTCGGCGTAGAGGGTGAGGTCGCCGCGGTCGTTGTCGACGAAGGCGCGTCCGTAACGGTCGGCGGTGACGCCGTTGCAGTGGAAGGGTCTTTCGTCGGTGCGGGGGACGTAGAGTTCGGGGATCTGGTAGTTGCCGTCAGGCACGCGCCAGTGGGGGCCCATGCGGCCGAAGTACCACATGCGGTACTTGCCGGCCAGATCGTCGTAGAGGGCCGTGCCGTAAAGATGGATGCGCTTGCTCATGCCGGGGCCGCAGTATTCCCAGAGCTTGTCCGGATCGGGTTCCATGACGAAGGGGCTCTTGCTACACGGCTGGACTTCACGGGTGATGCCGTCTTCTTCCTGGATCAGGGCTTCGTCCAGGAGGAGAAGGCTCTCGCCGCCGCGGAGTGGATAGGCGCTGGTTGAAGGGTCAGGATTTGCGTTCATATGCGGGTGCGGGCTGATTGGATTTCCTGCGGGCGCAGTGGGCGAAACAGTAGTACATCTACTATGTCCATTGGAGTTTCACCGGCCGGTTGGTGCGCATGGACTCGATGGCGGCTTCGGCGATCAGCTGGGCCTGGTAGCCGTCCTGCAGCGAAGGCGAGACGGACGCGCCGCTTTCGAGCGCGCTGATGAAGGCATCGAGTGCGTAGGCGAAGCTCTCCTCGCCGTAGTAGTCAGGGAAGCGGTTCTGCGTGATGCCCGTCGCGGTGAACCGGGCCAGATTCTCGGCGGGGGCCGAACCGCCTTGCAGCATCCCTTCGGCGCCAAAGATTTCGACGCGGTCATCAAAGCCGTAGACCGCGCGGCGGCCGTTTTCGATCGTACAGAGCGCGCCGCTGGGGAAGCGCAGGACCGCCACCGCGGTGTCGACGTCGCCCATCTCACCGACGACGGGATCGATGAGGTTGGATCCGGTTGCGTACAGTTCGGTCGGCCTCTCGGCGGCGAGCCATGGGGCCAAATCGAAGTAGTGGATCATCTTATCGCGGAGCAGGCCGCCGGAGCGCTGCAGGAAGGCGAGGGGGGCCAGCGCAAAGTCGCGGGCAATGATGCGGATCGACTCGATCCGGCCGATTGCGCCATCCCGGACCTGCCGCTGCATGGAACTGAATTCAGGCTGGAAGCGGCGGCGGAATCCGACAAACACCGGCGGGTCGCTCGCGGCCGCTGCGTCCACGAACGTTCTCACTTTCCCGATGTCGAGATCGATCGGCTTTTCGCAGTAGGCCGGCAAGCCCGCCCGCATGGCCTGGTGCAGCAGGTCGACGTGTGTGTCGGTGGAGGAGGCGATCAGGACGGCATCAACGTCGTCGGCCTCCCAGATCTGCTGCGGGTCGCGGGGAACCTGCCCGCCGCGGGCGTCCGCGAGCCGCTGTGCGGCGGCCTGGTCGACGTCGAAGATGTAACCGAGTTCGGCACGGGGATGGGCGGCGATGTTGCGAGCGTGGATTGTGCCGGCGCGGCCGGCGCCGAAGAGGGCAAATCGCATGGCTTCAGTGTCCGGCTGCCGGTGACCTGTGGTCTGTACCCATAACTCTTACTCCAGGTTCTGCTCGGCGTGGTGGCAGGCGACCCAGTGTTCTGTGGTCTGGCCCAGATTGCGGAATTCGGGGTCTTCCTGCGTGCAGATCTCGGTGGCGTAGATGCATCGCGGATGAAAATGGCAGCCGGCTGGTGGATTGGCGGGATTGGGCACATCGCCTTCCAGGATGATCGGTCTGCGGGTCATCTCCACTTCGGGATCGGCGACCGGGATAGCCGAAACCAGGGCCTGGGTATACGGGTGCAACGAGCGCCCGTACACATCCTCGGTCGGCCCCATTTCGACGACCCGCCCCAGATACATCACGGCAACGCGGTCGCTGATGTAGCGTACCATGGAAAGATCATGAGCGATAAAAAGGTAGGTCAGCCCGAACTCGTTTTTGAGGTCCCACAGCAGGTTGACGACCTGGGCCTGGATCGATACGTCCAGGGCCGAGATCGGTTCATCGGCCACAATAAAGGTCGGATTGGTAGCCAGGGCGCGGGCGATGCCGATCCGCTGGCGCTGACCACCGGAAAACTCATGGGGATAGCGGTTGATGAAGCCGGGGTTGAGGCCGACGATCTCCAGCAGCTCCTGGACGCGCGCCCGCCGCTGGTCGGGGGTACCGATCTTATGCACTTCGAGCGGCTCCGAGACGATACTGGCGACCGTCATACGCGGATTGAGCGAGGCGTAGGGGTCCTGGAAGATCATCTGAATGTGGCGGCGCATTTTGCGCATTTCGCCATGCGCCAGGGCGGACAGGTCCTGGCCTTGAAAGCGCACCGAACCGGCGGTGGGTTCAAGGTCGCGGATGATTGTCCAGCCGGTTGTGGATTTGCCGCCTCCTGATTCACCCACCAGACCCAAAGTTTCGCCCTGATAGATATCGAAGGATACGCCGTCCACTGCTTTTATTTCGCCGACCTGGCGCTTAAACAGGCCGCGGCGGATAGGAAAGTACTTCTTCAGATCCCGAACCTCAAGCAGAACTTCGTTCGTCACTTCGCTCATGTCGGTTACTCCGTCGCAGCGCGAACATCCTGCCAGCGCCAGCAAGCGGAATCATGATTCGACGCCACACGTTGCAGGGGTGGATTGTCCTGCCAGCATTGTTCAACGGCAAATTGACACCTGGGGGCAAAAGGACAGTGGACCGGTTCCTGGAGCAGGTCCGGCGGCGCCCCTTCAATCGGGATCAGCCGGTCCGCGGCGATCGTGGTATGGAGGGAAGGCAACGACTGCAGCAGGCCGAGGGTGTAGGGATGGCTGGTCTTCTTGTAGAGATCGAGCACCGAGGCGGATTCGACGATGAAGCCGGCGTACATCACGATCACCCTGTTGACCAGCCCCGCCACAACGCCGAGATCGTGGGTGATCCAGATGGTGGCCATGCCAAACTGCTGGCTCAACCGTTTGACCAGGTCGATGATCTGGGCCTGGATGGTGACGTCGAGCGCGGTCGTGGGTTCGTCGGCGATGAGAACGGACGGGTTGCAGGCCAGGCTCATGGCAATCATAATGCGCTGGCGCTGGCCCCCGGAAAACTGGTGCGGAAAGTCCTTGCGGCGGCTGGCGGCGTTGGGAATGCCCACCAACTCCATCAGCTCGACGGTTCGCCCTGCGATCTCCTCCTGGGACAGGCTCAGGTGTGGGCGCATTATCTCGGCGATCTGATAGCCGACAGTCAGGACCGGGTTGAGGGAGGTCATCGGATCCTGGAAGATCATGGCGATCTCGCGCCCGCGAACGTCACGCAGCTGGTCGGCCGACAGCTTGAGCAGGTCGTTGTCTGCGAAGAAGACCTCGCCGCGCTCGACACGTCCCGGCGGGTCGGGTATCAGCCCCATCAGCGAGAGGACGCCGACGGTCTTGCCTGAGCCGCTTTCGCCGACGATGCCCAAGGACTCGCCTTCATCGAGGGTGTAGGAGATGCCATTGACAGCGTGTACGGTGCCGTCTTCGGTGTAGAAGCGGGTGACGAGATCGCGCACTTCAAGCAGATGGGGCATGGGAGAACCGTAGTGAATATCGGGTAGGCGTTTCGCGATGCAGTGGACTGAGGAGGCGCAGGGTTGGCCCCTACACCTCCTCATGAAGAATCAGCGATCTTCGGGCGCAATGTAAGCGTTGGACCAGAACACCGGGCGTCCGGCAAAGGCGGGCCCTGCGACAGTTCCTTGCACTCTTGGCCCAATCGATGGTCTGAACACACCGTCGGAGATCCAGACGGAGTAGGACTGCTCGGCGATATGGCAGTACAGCTCATTGATCGAACCCTGCAGCTCCGGATTGTCCGAGGCCATGGCGCGGTTCTTCTCCAGAAGCGCGTCGGTGGTGGGATCATCAACGGCGGAGCGCATGGAGCCGGGCAGATCGCGACCGGTGCTGGAGTGGTAGATGGCGTACAGGTAGTCGTAGCTCGTCCACCCACCGCGCCGGCCATAGCCCATCTGGTAGTCACGTTCGGTGAGCCGCGGATAGAGGATTGAGGGTTCGGTGCTTTCGAGCGTGATGTCGAGACCGAGCTCCCGCCACATGGATTGGAGAACCTCCATATAGGCGGTGCCGCTGTCAACCGGTTCGCCGATCAGGGTCAGGCTGAAAGGCTCGCCATCGGGGGAGATGAGCATGCCATCGTCGCCATAGGTATAGCCTGCCTCCTGCATGAGTTCTTTGGCCCGATCGAGGTCGAAGTGATAGCCGCACTGTTCTTCGATCTCGGGATCATAGCCAAGCATGCCCGGGCTGATGGGGCCGCGGCTAATCTGGTCGGCGCCGTCGGTGACGATCTGGGTGATCTCCTCGCGGTTCACGGCATAGTTCAGTGCCTGGCGCACGCGTGCGTCATCGAAGGGTGGGACGTGATTCTGCAGATAGACCATGCGTACCTGACCGAACGGCGCCTGCTGAACGGTTACACCGGCCGCTTCGAGGATGGCCACGTCCAGAGGATTGGAGATGCCGTTAACGTAGTCGATGTCGCCCGATTCCAACGCCGCGATGCGGGTTGCCTCTTCGGGGAGGATACTGAACTCGATGCGATCGAAGTTGTATGGGCCGGTGTTGGCGCCTTCGAAGAATTCGGGGCCCCAGTTATATTCGTCCCAGCGCTCCATGGAAACGCCTTCGCCCGGCCGCACCTCAACCACCTTGTACGGACCTGTCCCGACCGGATTCAGCTCGTACTCAGCGCCCAGTTCCTCTACCGCTCGCTGGGACATTGGCGCCATATAGCCCCAATTCAGGAACTGAAGCAGAGAGATGGCCGGAGCCGGGAAGTTGAACACCACGGTATAGTCGTCCGGCGCTTCGAAGGTCATGCCGGCCAGACGCCGACCGGTTCCGGGTGAAGCGAGATCGGGATCCAGCGCGCGCTCATAGGTCCAGACAAAGTCATGGGCTGTGACTGGATCGCCGTTGTGGAACTTGACGTCGTCGCGCAGGTGGAAGGTCCAAGTCAGCCCGTCTTCGGAGAACTCCCAGCTCTCGGCGAGATAGGGGATATATTCACCGTCGGAATTCTGGGTGACGAGGGTTGCATTGAACCACTGCCCGACGACAAGGGCATCGTCGCCTCTGGAGGTCTTGTGCAGATCGAGCGAGGTTACGTCGGCGGGAAGGGCGATACGCAGGGTGCCTCCCATCATGGAATCTGCGCCGGTTGCCTCCTCCATTGCGGCCGGAGCGACCGGGGCGCAGGCCGCGGCCAGAACGAACACAAGCAGCGCGGCGAAGGCTAACAGAAATCTCTTGGTCATCGTGTTCCTCCTGATAGTTGTGTTACACGTGAACTTCCCGATGCCGTGAAGAATGTGCAGTGGAAAACAGTCCATTGGCGTCTCCTTTCGTCCAGTCGTGTTCAGGGATTGGAACAGCTCCGATCGACAAACTTCGGTAATGACAGGCTATTTTCTTAGCTTGGGATTGATAGCATCCTGCAGCCCGTCGCCTACCAGGTTGATGGACAGAACGGCGATGACGATCGCCAGGCCGGGGAAAACAGGCATCCACCAGGCATGGCGCATGAATTCCCGGCCCAGGTTCAGCATGGCGCCCCATTCCGGTGACGGCGGCTGGGCGCCCAGCCCGAGATAGCTCAGCCCTGCCGTGATCATGATGGCGATGCCCAGGCCCAGCGTGGCATAGACCAGGATCGGGCCGATTACGTTTGGCAGGATGTGGCGGAACATGATGCGCCCGTTGCTGGCGCCAAGCACGCGGGCGGCGCGCACATATTCGTTCTCCTTGGCCTCCAGCACGGACCCGCGAATAAGACGGGTATAGTCGGGGATGTTGGCCAGGCCGACGGCGAGCATCACCTGTACAAGGCCCGGCCCCAGGGCGCCGACCACGCTCAATGCCAGCAGAATGCCGGGGATGGCGAGCAGCACGTCCACAAAGCGCTGGATGAGGTTGTCAACCCATCCCCCGGCGAAGCCGGAAATCAGCCCCAGGATCGTACCGCCGCCGAGCCCGATCAGCACGACGAGGTAGCCGGCCCGCAGGGATTCGCGGCCGCCCCAGAGGACGCGTCCCAGCTGGTCGCGTCCGAGGTTATCGGTGCCAAATGGGTGCGCGGCACTGGGCGGGAGTAGCTTGGTCGCGTTTGAGACATTGATAATTTCGTCCCAGCTGTAGAGTTGGGGGGCGATAAGTGTGATAAGAATGATCAGCGCCATGATCGCCAACCCGGTTACCGCCAGGGGGTCGCGGAAGAAGCGGACCGCGGCCCTGCGCACGGGAGACCGGCTGACAACCAGCCAGTCGTCGGCCGGGCGGGCAACCTCTGCGCCGACGGATGCCGCCGACCCACCATTAGCGGCCTGGGGATTGGTCCTGCTCATAGCCTTCTCTCATTCATACGTGATGCGTGGATCGATGACGCCGTACAGCAGATCGACGATCAGATTGACGAAGACGTACCCAGCGGCGACAAAGAGGATTCCACCTCGGATCTGGGGATAGTCCCTGGCGCTGATCGAGTCAACCAGAAATCTTCCCAAGCCTGGACGGCCGAATACATTTTCGACAAACACCTGGCCGGAGAGCAGACTCCCGGCCAGCAGCCCCAGATAGGTCACAATCGGGATCAGGGCGTTGCGAAAGATGTGCATGAGCGTCACCAGAGACTCGCGAATGCCCTTGGCGCGGGCGGTACGCACGTAATCCTCTTCCATCACCTCCAGCATACTGGCGCGTGTGAGGCGGGCGAGGACCCCGGCCGGGATCAGTGCCATCGCCAGGGCCGGCAGGATGAGGCTCTTGAGCCCCTCATCACCGACCACTTTGAACCATCTTAACTCTACGGCGAAGATCAGAAGCAGGAGGAGGGCGGCATAGACGCTGGGTATGGAAACGCCGACGAAGGCGAAGACCATGGTGAGCTTGTCGGGCAGGCCGCCGCGATAGAGGGCAGCCAGAACGCCGGCTGAGATACCCAACAGCATGGTGGCGATGAGACCGGCGATTGCCAGTTGGATCGTGCTGGGAAGCCGGGCCAGGATATCGTTCAGGACTGAACTCCCGCCGCGGAACGAAGTGCCCAGGTCGCCGCGCAGCGCGTCCCAGAGAAAGTTGAGGTACTGCTCGTAAAGGGGGTCGTTCAGGTGAAGTTGCTCGCGGATTCGCTCGATGTCTTCGGCGGTGTTTCCGTATTCTTCGCTGACAACGGCCGCGAGCGGATCTCCGGGCGAGAGAGCGAGGATTGCAAAGATAACCAGAGAGACCCCCAGAAGTGTGGGGATAATCAACAGCAGTCGTCTGAGTGTGTAGACTAGCATTGGCGATCCTGAATATCCACTGTGCCCGGATTGGCGGCATAACGGGGCGTTCGTCCTTGCGGCATTGCCCCGAGTCGGTTATGCGATGACATACCGGTTCATCCAGTCGAGCAGGGCTTCGTTCTGGGCGCGCCTGATCTCGAGCGCGCCGGAGGTCGAGCCGCCATGCGAGCTATTGGGCAGGCGCAGCATCTCCACAGTGCAGTCGTTGGCCTGCAAGACGTTATAGAACTGCTCAGATTGCTCCGCAGGGCAGCGCAGGTCGCGTTCAGCCTGAATCAGCAGAGTTGGCGTCGTGCAGCGGTGGGCCAGGTGGATCGGGGAGGCGTTGCGGTAGGCGTCGGGGACCTGGTGGGGAGGACCGCCCATCCCTTCCCAGGGAAGGGCTATGGAGGAGAATATGTCGGCCACGCCATACCAGGATTCCCAGTTTGTAATCGGGTTTTCCGCCACAGCGGCCTTGAACCGACCGGTGTGGCTGACGGCCCAGCATGTGAGATAGCCGCCGTAGGATGAGCCGCACACGCCCAGACGCTCCGGATCGACCAATCCCAACTCGATACAGTGGTCGACGCCGGCCGTCAGGTCGGCAAACTCCAACTCGCCCATTCTGTCGTTGATGGCGGCCATGAAGGCGTCACCATAGCCAAGCGAGCCACGATAGTTGACCAGCAGCACAGCGTAGCCCGCTCCGGCCAGCATTTGGAAGTCGAGGGAGAATACGTTGCCCCAAGCCATGTCGGGGCCGCCATGGTTGTAGAGGATGGTGGGATAGGGCGGTTCTGCGGATGGCGGCGTCATGAGCCAGCCGTCTATGGGCGTACCATCACTGCTGGCGAAGGTGAGATGCTCCACTGCAGGAAGGGCAAACTCTGCCAGCAGGGCACGGTTGAAGGCGGTGAGCTTCCGCTCATTTCTGCCGTCCGGATCAACCAGGTAGAGATTGCCGGGTTCGTTAAAGGTGTTGACGGTCATCAATATCCTGTCCCGGTGCAGCCCGACAATATCGCAGACCCGCTCACCGCCGACCACAGGCGCATAGTCCGTTTCGCCGATGAGAGCGATGCGATAGATCGATTTCGTTCCCCCAATCTGAACAGGGACATAGGCATCTTTGCCGCCGGCAGAGATATGCAGGTTGGGCGCGTCGCAGGCGATGATCGGCATATCGAGCTGAAATTTGCCGGCCACGTTATGCTGGATGCCGGTGGTGCGGCACTGCGGGGTCCCGCCCTGCTTGGGGACGACCCAGAGATGCTTGTGGCTCTGCTTGGGGGCGTCCGCCGGGTTGCCGACGAAGACGATCCTCTCTCCGTCCGGCGTCCAGGCGGCAGAGGGCGGGTTGGTGGCATGGCCCCAGTCCTTGACGACATCACGCACTTCCCCGTTCAGGTTCACGGCGCGCAGCGCGGCAAACCAGCGGTAGGAATCGGGATAACAGGCGGTGGTGAAGAGGATCTCCCGGCTATCGGGAGACCAGACAGGGCCGGTACGATAGCAGTTGTAGGCGTCATCTTGGGTCATGTTGCGGGCATCGCCGCCGCGTGCGGGCACAACAAAGAGGTCGGGGGCGGTGTCTTGCAGATAGCCATCGCCATCGAGACGGTAGACCGAGCGGGTGACGCGATACGGTTTGCCAGGAAAGGCCGGGGCCGCAGTGGCTGAGGCGGAAAAAGCGATATATCGGCCGTCGGGCGCCCAGGCCGGACCTCTGCGCACGCCCTGGGCCAGATCGGTGAGCTGGCGCGGCGCACCGCCGGAAACTGCTATGACGAAGAGTTGACGGATTCCGGTGCGGGTCGAAAAGAAGGCCAGCTGCGCGCCGTCGGGAGACCATGTGGGATGGCTGTACTGCGCCAGCCCGTCTGTCAGTTGACGCGCTTCTCCGGTCTCGAGGGTAAGCAGCCAGATGTCGGCGCGTTCCTCGTCGCTTTGGGCATCGACGTGCGTGATGCAGTAGGCAACATGGCGCCCGTCTGGCGAGAGTTTGGCATCCTGCAGGAACTGGAATCGAAACAGGTCTGCGGGTCGGATAGTGCGCTCAGTCATGGTAGGCAAGATGGTATATTGTGCTGCTCGTAACTACTAAGCCATGTTCCGTGTACGGTCTGCCTGGGGGGAATGTACCGTCAGCATTTCTGTAGCGGGCTCTCGATGGTCATCGCGGTGATCGTTGGGCATATTTGGGCGTGGCCTCGCCTGGCTTGCTCGCGCCTGGCACATTGCCGGAATCTGCCAGTTGGCGGGGGGTAGCGCGGGCCGACACGGGTCGCCAATTTCGTATTGCCCACACACTGGCTGCGACGCGAGGTTGTAGGAGAGGGGGCGTTGCGGGGGCGGAGCCCCCGCACAAGGGAGGGCCGAATAGGCCCGACCGCCCAAAAGCGAGGGGAGAGAAACATCTTTTGCCACACTGAATCATGAGCGCCTTTTGGCATGGACTTAGCAGTCACTGCTGCTCTTCAAAGGGCCGACAGGGTACGGGCTCATGTGGAGACCGCGACGGCTGGCTCTCCTGCGCCTCAGGAACAGGCCTGATGGACCGCCTCAAACATCTCCTTCCACCAGTAATAGGGCACCCCAGTTCGCTGGTTCACCGTGCCGGAGAAATAGATGCCGCTCTCAGGCTCGAAGTACATCTTGGCGCCGTACGCGCCGGAATGGCCCAGAGCCACTCTTCCCTGCCCGCTTTCTTCGGCAAAGATCCCCAGCCCCACTCCGGCTCGGGGTGAGTTGATCCCAGGAGAGGCGCGCCATTGCAACATCGTTGCCAGTGTTTCGGAATTTTTGAACAGCTGCCCATCGATCAGGGCGCGCAGGAAGCGAACCACGTCGGCCGCGGTGGAAACCACGCCGCCGCCACCGCGGTCAAACGAAACGTTGATGCGGCTGGTCACATAGGGGACATCTCCGAGATAGAAGTCGGACACCTCATACGTCCAGGGGTCAGGCTCAGGATCCCTGGCGTAGGCCAGATAGCTTTTGTCCATGCCCAGCGGGTCGAAGATGTGTTCCCGCCACTGCCGGTGCAGGCTCTTGCCGGATAGTTTTTCCGAAAGCAGCCCAAGGATTACATAGCCGGTATCGCTGTAGTGGAACGCTTCGCCGGGCGGGGAGAGAGAGGCCGCCGCGGTACCGCTGGCCAGGAACCAGTTTATGACCCCGGCTTCCTTGTCCTCAGGACAGGCGGGATCCCACATGGCCCACTCTTTGCTCGTGACCAGGGGGGAGATGTCGCAAGCCGGGTCGGCCAGGCAGGCCAGATGCGCGGGGATAGCCTTTCTGAGCCGCGCGCCGTATGAACCGGGGGCCGGCTCGCCGTAGTCGTGCGCGGTGCCGGTGGCGTCGTCCACGACCGCGTCCTTGATGCCGGAGGTATGTGTCAGCAGGTGGCGGACGGTGATCTTCTTGCCGTAGCTGACGCCGTCGATCATGTTCAGCCGCGCCGCGATCTCTTCATCGAATAGGGCGAGCCCGGCCAGGGTGGTATCCAGTCCGCACGGGCCGAGAGCGCCTTCTTCCCACAACTGCAGGAGGAGTGCGGCGGTCATCGTCTTGGCCACGCTGGCCAGATGGAACTGGTGATCAGGTGTCATCGGCGCGTCCGAACCGGCGTTGGCCTTGCCCACTGCTGCTGAATGGACAAAGCCCCGGTCCGGCATCTCCACACGCAGGACGGCGTTCTTGACGCCAGGCCCTGCGCTGATGCCCTCGCCGGCGAACAGCCGCGCCAGCGCCTGATCCAGGTTTGCCCGCGCCTGATCCTCCTGGAATGATCTCATTGGGAGCCCGCAAGCCGGCGACCGCGCCGGCGCGCCCAGATGACTGAAAGTTTATCCGGCGACAGGTACATAGCGAATCATCCAGTCGAGCAGCGCCTCGTTCTGGGCACGGCGGATCTCCAACGGGCCGCCGACTGAGGCGCTGTGGTGGCTTTCCGGCAGGCGCAGCATCTCCACTGTACAGCCGCTGGCCCGCAGCACAGTGTAAAACTGTTCCGACTGTTCCGCCGGCACGCGCAGGTCCTTCTCCCCCTGGATCAGCAAGGTCGGCGTGGTGCAGCGATGGGCGTAGGTGATGGATGAAACACGCCGGTAGGCTTCCGGGACTTCAAACAGGTGGCCGCCGATGGACTCAGGGTGGGTGGGGCCCATGTCGCTGACGCCATACCAGGTGGCCCGATTGGTGACGGGGTTTTCGGGTACGGCGGCCCTGAAGCGATCGGTGTGCGAAATGATCCAGCAAGACAGGCAGCCCCCATAGGAGAGGCCGCAGACGCCCATTCGATCGGGGTCCGCCAAGCCCTCTGCAATCGCATGGTCGACCGCTGCCATGAGGTCGGCATACTCCAGCTCCATGTGATGGGGGCCGTTGGTGGCGTTGCTGAAACTGTCGCCGTATCCGGTAGAGCCGCGATAGTTAACGAGCAGGACGGCATAGCCCGCGCCGGCCAGCATTTGGAAGTCGAAGGAGAAAATGTGTCCCCAGCCATGGTGCGGGCCCCCGTGAATGTAGAGAACGGTGGGGTAGGGGGGCGAGCCGCCGGGCGGTTTCATCAGCCATCCCTCCACCGGAACGCCATCGCTGCTGGTACAGGACAGGCGTACGGTTTCCGGCTGCGCCACACTCGCCAGCAACTCGGCGTTGAAGTGGGTGAGTTGCCGTTCATTGGCGCCGTCCACATCCACCTGGTAGAGATTGGGCGGCACGTTGAGGTTGGAGGCCGATATCAGCAGGCGGCCGTCATGAAGGCCGATCGGGTAACAGGCACGGTCGCCGCCCACCACCATTTCACAATCGATATCACCTTCGAGGGCGACCCGATACACCTGCATTTTGCCGCCATCCTGAATGCGCACATAGGCGTTCCGCCCATCTTCGGCAACCTGGAATTTCGGGTAATCGCGGTAACCGACCGGCATATCTGCCTGCAGAGGGCCTTCGACGTTGCCAACCAGCCCGGTTGTGCGGCACTCGGGCGTTCCCCCCTTGCTATCGACCACCCACAGGTGGTTCTGGGCACTGAAGGGCGCCTCGATCCGGTTGCCGACGAAGATCACGCTCGCGCCGTCAGGCGACCAGACCGCGGAGTAGGAGGCATAGCCCCACTCCCTGACCAGGTCGCGTACCTCGCCATTCAGATTGGCCACCCGCAGCGCGGCGAAGAAGCGGTATTCGTCGGGGAAGAATGTGGTCGTGAACAGGATCTCCTGGCTGTCGGGAGACCATTCGGGCGCGGTGTAGCGGCAGTTGTGATTTTCGTCCCGGGTCAGGTTGCGCGCCTCTCCCCCTGCGGCCGGCACGACAAAGATGTCATGCACGGCATTGTGAAGATAGCCCATTGCGTCGAGCCGGTAGATCTTGCGTGTGACCCGGTAAGGCTTGGCAGGAAAAACCGGTTCAGAAGTCGCCCGCGCTGAGAAGGCGATATGCTTTCCATCCGGTGACCAGGCGGGACCGCGGCCGACGCCTTGCGGCAGATCGGTCAGCATTTGCATTTCGCCGCCGTCTACGGAGATCGTATGCAGTTGCTTTACGCCACTGCGGTTGGAGAAGAAGGCGATTTGGCGTTCGTCGGGCGACCAGACCGGGTTGCTGTCGACGGCTAGCCCGTCCGTGAGCTGGCGCGCTTCACCGGTCTGCGGCGAAAGGACCCAGATGGCGCAGTACTCTTCGTCCTGGGCCGTGTCGACATGCGAAATGCAGTAGGCGACCCGCTTTCCGCTGGGGGACAGCTTGGCATCCTGCAGGAATTGGAGTTGAAACAGGTCTTCGGGTTGCACGGTGCGCTGGGTCTCGCTGGTCATACTGTTCTGTTCCTTGAAATATGACTGACCCGTAGTGGCAGATGCCCCTTGCCGGCTAATCCTCCAACAGGGCGATCTCTTCCGGGATCTGCAGGGCGGCGTTGGGGAAGACCGAGACGGTGGCCTGGTCCCCGTGGCGTCTGCCCAGCTCTGCGATGACCTCCGGCCAGCTGTTGAAGAGGCAGGTGTCCTGCGGGAATTCTTCAATGTCGGCATAGGAAAGATTGGGTGAAAAGATGATCAGCCCGTTCTTTCCCAAGTGGATTCTTTCGCGTTTGAGGGGGCCATGCGCGCGCATGCCGCTGCTGAGAAGATAGTGAATGCCGGGGCCATGGGTGCAGGCTGTGGCCAGCACGGCAGAGCCATCGGGTTTGATCGCGCGTCTGAGATCGCGCGCGACGGCATTCATCGAGTTGAGCACCTGCACCAGGTCGGTGTCCTTGGGATAGGCGTTGAAGACGGCGACATCGGCCGGCGGCGGGAACCTGGTGCTGTAAACTTTGCGCGCGAACCTGACGCCGGCGCGGTGGGCGTCAACCGGGTCACCGGCGAAAAGGGCGACCAGCTCGCGGCGGGAGTTGACCACAGTATTGACGGCAAAGCGATGGCCTACTTTGCGACCGATCTCCTCCAGATCTGCGCGCAACTCATTGCCCTCGATGCGGCCGGCCATGGAGTGCGGCAGCTTGTAGGCGATGGTGTGGTTGGCGTGCAGCGTCTCGATGCCGGCCATGCCTACCGCCACCGTCTTGACGCCGCCGGCAAACCCTGCATGGCTGTGGGGCACAATTGTACCCATGCTGAGCCGCAGGTCAGCCTCCCAGAAGAAAGCGTTGGTATAGATCGGCGTCCCGCGCTGGGTTTCACCCAGATATTTGCGGTTTTCATGGGGTTGATTCTGGTAAATCGGAAAATCTTCCACGATCGAGCGGCCCAGCTTCAGGATTAGTTCCTCGCGGCGCATCGGCGTATGCGCGCCCAGACCGATGATGAAGCGGATATTCGCGGGCTTGAGGCCGCCCGCTTGCAGTTCGTCGATCACCAGGGATGCGATGTGGCCCAGGGGAGAAGGGCGCGTGATGTCCTCAACGGCAATTGCCGCCTGCGTGCTGGCGCCGGCCAGCTCCTGCAGGGTTGGCGCGCCGACCGGTTGCCGCAGACTTTCGGCCAGCGAATCCGGATGAGCCGGCGCAGCGTCAGCCATCTGCACTTTTTGCACACGCCACGTTTCCGGAAAATCCAGCTCGATTTCCCGGTCTCCATACCATGCCTGCCAGAGGATCTTCATTTACTCACCCTCCCCTCAGATTGCCAGAAGTACAGAAAAGAAAACCAGCCGATACACTTTGGGTTTTCAAGCCGGCCTGCGTGCGCCAGAGGATTCCGTTCAAAGCCCGGACGTTCGTCACAGCAGGCCCGCTTCCATTACATAGGCGCGTCAGTCCCGCAAGAGGTGGGGCGTATGTTCCACCATATAAGGTTTGACCATTTCAAGACTCTGCGCCATTACAGAAACAGCCGTATCGATCTCGCGCGCGGTCATCGGCGTGGAGATTGTGAACTGGCCCCTGGGGGCGCTGAATATGCCCCGGTTCATCATCTCCATGTGCAGAAGTTTAGGCAGGTTCCGGGCAGCCTCCTGCACGGCCACCGCGTCTCGCGCCGTTCTGATCTCGCCTTCACTCCAGTGGATGGGGATGATCGATCCCAGACCCGCGGCGCGCGCCCTAATGCCTGCCACCTTAAATGCCCGGTTGGACCCGTCTTTCAGCCGCTGGCCCAGTTCGTTGATGCCGGCCACCTCTTCGGCCCCATACTCTTTCATCGTCGCGACGCCCGCGGCCATGGTGACGTTGTTGCCGTTAAAGGTGCCATTGTGCGGGATCGTCTGGGGGTGTGTCGGGTCAAAGGGAGCCATAATCTCCTGCCGTCCCCCAAACGCGCCCAGGGGCAGCCCACCCCCAATGAACTTGGCTACCGACGTCAGATCGGGTGTGACGCCGACAGCGGACTGAATGCCTCCTACATCCAGTCGAAATGTCAGGATCTCATCAAAAATCAGCAGAACGTCGTACGTATCTGCCAGCTGCCTGACGCCTCGCAGGTATCCCGGTTGCGGTTCAACGCCGCCGCCGGATCCGAGGACAGGTTCGAGGATGATAGCGGCGACCTCGCCGCTGTACGCGCGCAGGAGATCCTCCAGCGCATCGAGATCATTGAAAGGCACTACCTGCATGCCTTCCATCACCGCCGCGGGCACGCCCCTGGTGGTTAGCCTTCGTCGCGGCAGACCATCCTCTGCGGTATCGGGCTTTACGTTTACCTGTACATAGTCATGGGAGCCATGGTAGCCGCCATCCATCTTGACGATGATATCTTTGCCTGTGAATGCCCGGGCGGCGCGCATCGCCAGGTGCGTTGCCTCGGTGCCGGAATTGCAGTAGCGCACGCTCTCCAGGCTGGGCACGCGGCTGCACAGCATTTCGGCATGTTCAACGGTCACTTCGGCGGCGGAACCGAGAACGGTGCCCCTTGCCGCCTGTTCCTGGATTGCGCTGACCGTGGCGGGGTGGGCATGCCCATGGATCAGGGAGGTATAGTTGTTGAGGAAGTCGATGTACCTGTTTTCGTCCAGATCATAGAGGTAGCACCCTTCGCCGCGCACCATGTATGCGGGATAGGGGGTGTAATATGAGGATGCCCTGGTGTCCCCCCCGGGCAGCGAATTTTTGGCGCGTGCATCCCACTCGCCGGATCCTTGCGTGCGCTGCATGAACGTTTCTATGATCGTGTCGGCGGCGTTCTGGTCTGCGTTTGAATTCACAACAGGCCTCCATGTGGGCGGCGTTCAGGCGTCCCGTTCATTCCGAAGACTGATCGGACGACTGTAAGACGCAGAGAGCAACGATACGCCCTGCCTGGCGCCTTTTCCCTTGCCAATAAGTGCGGGAGCGAGACAGATGGATCTTAGCGACCAGCCAAGTTTTCGATATGCAGGGGCGGCAGTTCGTCGGCGGGCTCGAACCCGAAAATCTGACCGAAGAATGCCAGCTCCGTCTGGTGGACGCGGACGTTCGTCTCAAAGAAACGGAATCCGTGCGCCTCGCCTTCGAATTCGATATGCACCACCGGCACGCCGCGGGCGCGCAGGACATCGGCAACAAAACTGGACTGATTGGGCGGCACGATCTTATCTTCCAGCCCTTGAAATATGAGCAACGGCGCGTTGATTTCGCCGGCGCGATGAATCGGTGAACGCTCCTGATAGAGAGCCCTCTGCTCGGGATAGGGCCCGATCAGGGTACTTACATAGTGGGCTTCGAATTTGTGCGTTTCCTGGTCCCAGAATTCAAGGTCGCTGATACCGTAGTGGCTTGAGCCGGCCTTGAACTCGTCGCGGAAGGCAAGTGCGGCAAAGGTGGTGTAGCCGCCGGCGCTGCCGCCGCGCACGATGGTTCGCTCTCCATCTGCAAGCCCCTGTTGCACCAGGAAGCGCGCGCCGTTGACGGCATCGTCGACGTCAACGACACCCCACTCTCCCCGCAGCCGGTTCCGGTATTCGCGCCCGTAGCCCGCGCTGCCGCCGTAGTTGCTTTCCAAGACGGCAAAGCCGCGGCTGGTGTAGAACTGCACGCCCATGTCGAGCGCGTGTTTGATCGAGCCGGTCGGCCCGCCGTGCGCGATGACGATCAGGGGCGGAAGCTCGCCTGCGGGTGCTTCGAAATCGGGGTTGTGCGGCGGATGGTAAAACCCATGGGCCTGGAGGCCATTTTCGGTTGGGTAGGAGATGTGCGTGCTCGGAGAGATATACGCCTCGGAGACAGCATCCTGCACCGAACTTGCCAAGCAGGTGTATTCGCCGCTGCGCAGGTCCATCTTAAACAGTGAACGCGGCGTACTGGGCGATGCGGCCACGACGAAAGCGTGATCACCGACCACCTCCAGATGGATAATGTAGGTGAAATCGGTGTTGATCTCCTCGCGTGCGCCTGTCTCCGTATCGATCTGTCCGAGATGCCAGGAGCCGTTCTCATTGTAAGCGGCCAGCACCCGGGACGGCGTGAGAAAACGGTACATCGTCTTGCCGATATTCCAGTAGGGGTTGCCCAGCTCCGCCTCCATCGGAGACACGGCCGCAGTCTCGCCATCTTGCCAGCGATAGAGGTTCCACCAGTTTGAACGATCGGAGCAGAAGTAGAGCTCGCCGCCGGGAGACCAGCGCGGATCGGTAACGCTCTCCTCCTGTTCCGGGACAATCTGCTGAATGTTAGTCAGGCTGCCATCTTCGTCCACATCCGCGGCCCAGAGGCTGCTGGAAAAGAAGGGCATGTTGGGATGGTTCCAGGCGACCCAGGCCAGTTTGCGGCCATCCTCGCTCAGAACGGGGAAAGCGACGAAGTCGGTCTGGTCGAACAGGACGGTGCCAGACTCGTCGCCGTCAAGATTAACGGCAGCGAGGGTGTGTTTGGGTTCGCCTGTGGGCGTGTGATCTTCCCGGATGCAGATCAGCCGGTTGCGCCTGTGGTCGATGACCAGGTCGGCATAGCGCATATCACCGGCAGCTGTGATGGGCTGTGGCGATTCGCCAGGGAGGTGGCGATAGAGGCGGTCGTCGGGGAAGTTCGAGAAGTAGATTACGCCGTCTTTGACGGCGAAGCAGCTGCCGCCGTATTCGTAGACCCGCGTACGCGCATCGAAAGCTGCAGGCGTAAACTGCTCGAAATGTCCATCCCTATGCAGGCGAGCGACGGCACTGCGGCCGCCCTGTTCAGGGAGACGCAGGAGTATATAGATATCTTCGCCGGCCGCACAGAGTTGGTTGATCCAGTGTTGTGAACTGGAAGAAACGAGTTCGGCGCTGATTGGGGAACGCCAACTCCCATACGGCGCGCTTCTCTTATGCGCCATGCCTTCCGCTCGAGGTTGTTAAACGGCTTTCGAAACCCGCTAAACGCTGGCAAGCTCACGTCTTCTAAAGAGATGCTGCTCAGATGAATACCTGTACGTTCTGGCAGTCAGAAACGTCCAAGCGTCCAGGTATCGCGTTGACCAGACCGGGCGACAAGGTACGGAGATAGCGCCAGAATAGTAGCATATGTTTTTTTGGGTTGCAATGCGCTGGAATCCGGTAAGGACGCCAGGAGACAGTCAGAAAGTCGTCGCTATTTGAGGCTACGCACAGAGGTGGTCATCGGGGATGCGTGAGCGAGCGTACTCACGGTTGGTAAGGACTTCGGGAAACTCGACCTTCATGGCGTTCCAGGGATTGGGATGAACCAGTTTGCGCTGCTCCAGAAAAGTCATGGTTGACTCCTGCTCCCCAGGTAATGAAGCTGCTAAGGGCCAGTCCTTGGGAACGCGAGAGCAGCAATTCCTTCACCAACAATCGCTCTCAGATTTTCGATCAGTGCCGGCAAGTCGTCGACAATTGTTGCGCGCACCATACCGAGATCAATGGCCTCGTAATCGTGAACCAGCCGGTGGCGCATTCCTGTGACGTCACTCCATGGAATCTCAGGATGTTTGCTACGGGTCTGCCTGGAAACACGATAAGCCGCCTCGCCTACGATTTCCACCAGCTTTATCAAGGCAAACTGCATCATTTCGTTCCGTTCCAATGCATCCTGGCTTGTCGTACCCAGCATTTTTATCGCCTTGGAGGCATACACTCCCATCGCAACAAGCCGGACTCTATCATCATTTATGTTCATACTGAATCACCGCTGAATCGATTATCGCCTCCTTGAACATAGGGTTAGAGCTTCGTTCGACGCCCTTATAGGTCAGCATACGGGCTGACCGGTCAAGCGCTTCACTCAACTCCCTTTCCATACGAGCCAGATCCAATAACCCTACCTTCACGCCCGAGTCAAACTCCACGATAAGATCCAGGTCTTCCTCGGACGAGACACCTTTTTGTAGAAGAGCCAAGCGACGGATCTGGTGGCGCTGACAAAAGTCGGCAACAACGTCTTTGGGAATCTCAATCTGTGCCTTCATTTGTGTACTCCTGAAAATCTGCCTGGCCACGGCAGCGAACCAAATGGTGCATGCATTACTTGAGTGCGGCATTACGCACGCTTGCAATCACGATCTCTTGTAAGACTTCGCAACTAAAGTCAGGAATCTCGCCTTCTTTGGCGAGATTCACAAGCTCATGACCCCGTTGGGGTTGTCCCTTCGTATCTTAGCACCCTACTGGCCGCTGAATTCGAGGTACTCACCGGGAATGCGCGAACGGGAGTACTCCCGGCTGGCGTCGCGGTTGGTAAGGACTTCGGGAATTTCGCCCTCCCAGTAGGCGGGGGGCTTGTCCCAAACGTCGTCGCGCCGGCGGTGCCAGGCGAGGATGAGGGTGCGGCGCTCATCGGTGAGGTTGCGGCGCGCCGAGTGCAGCAGACGGGCGTCCGCCAGCACAAAGGAACGGGCGCGCACGCAGACGTCGACCTGGTCGGGGTGATCGCCGAACATAACGGGGTGATCCTCTTCGATGTAGCGCGCGCCTTGTTCGTGGGCGGGCACCAGTTCATCATGCAGCAGAATACGCTTGCGGTGGGTGCCGGGGATGACCTTGAGACAGCCGTTCTCGACGCTGGTGTCGCTCAGATAGTAGGAGACGAAGATCTGCTGCGGCCAGGGCGTGACGCTGATCGGGTCCTCCCAGCTTGCCCAGTCCTGGTGCCAGTAGAGGGCCGGTTCTCCGGGGTCCTTGGTCAGGATGATGATGCCGCCGGTGCTCTCGAAATCGCCGAACCCCATCTCCTCGAGCGCCTGCCGCGCCGGGTGCCATTCCAGAAGTCTCCTGATGACGTCGTTCTCCTCACCGTGTACATTAACGTGCTGGCCCTGGTACCTGACGTCGGGCGGGGGCACGTGTTCGGCGATGAGGCGCTCGGACTCTTCCCGCAGCTCCTGCAGGAACTCCTCGGTGAGGATATCGTCAACGAAGCAAAATCCATCCTGCAGCATCTGTTCCCGTTTTACCAGGGCGATTTCAGGTTGCATGGTTTCCTCCAGACATGCAGTAACCGGCGACGGTTATAGCCGCTCCGGATCGAGCGCGCCGTCGCCGAAGATCAGCGAGTACTCATGGTTGTGGGTGTCGACGGTGGCAGCATCCATGTAACAGACGCTGAAAGCGCGGCGGGCAACCGAGGTGCTGTTGACACCGGAGCTGTGCGGCAGATAGTTGTGCAGCAGCACCGCCTCGCCGGCCTCCATTTCGAGCGGGACCGTCTCGGCTTCCGCCACCAGGGTTTGAGCCTGGTCGTCGGTCATAAAGCCGGAGACATGAGAGGGGTTGATCAGAGCGTGATGGCGACGGGGAGCGATATGGACGCAGCCGTTGGCGACGGTGGCCGGGTCGAGCGCGGTCCAGATGGTGATCAGGGGATCGCGGTCGAAGTAGGTCCAGCGGTCCTGGTGCCAGACGAGGTGGGTGCCGCCGACGGACTGCCCCGCTTGCCCGCCGCCGTCCGCGGGGTCGGCCGCGGGCTTGTTCATGAACATGGCGCGCATACAGGCGACCGGCGTGTCTGCGCCGTATACCATGCAGCAGATATGACGGAATAGCGGCTTCTGCATATAGCGCAGGAAGAGCGGGTCGAACTCGAGGTCCTGGATTTTGCGATAGTGCAGCGTGGCGCCTTTGTGCCCTTTCCCCCCAGGGCCGGGTGCATCGGTCTTGCCGGGGATGCGGTCCAGCTGCATCATCATGCGGCTGTAGTCGACCGGCGCGGTGCCGAGCATGATTCCGTCCATGCGCTGCTGCAGCGCGGCCAGTTCATCGCCGGTCAGGCAGCGCCCCAGGCGCAAATAGCCTTCTCGCTCATATTCCTGCCACTGGGCGTGGCTCAGTTCTGCCAGCATTGAAATTTCTCCAGTTTCAACGCGCAATCTCCGCAGTAGTTGCGCATGACCGCCGCGACCAGATACTAGTCGACCTGGTAGCCTTCGAGGTCGCCAATGTTGTCCACCACTTTGGTCACGGCGTCCAGGACCTGCTCCATCTGGTCGGGGCCGTTGGGGGCAGAGAGGTGCGGCTGCAGGAAGTTGAACTCCTGGTCGACCAGTTTTTCGGTGACGGGCAGCGAGCCGATCGAGTAGTCGGCCTCGCCGGTGTAATGGGGGCATTGGAAGGGGCAGCCGTGCCCGTACACGTTCTTCTCCTGGAAGAGGGTGCGATGATGAATCGGCCCGGAAGGCATCGGCTTGCCGCCGGGGTGGAAGAGGAAGTTGGCGCTGTTGACATAGGTGAGAGCGGTTACGCCCTCGGCGTTGATCGCCTTGACGAAGACCTCCCTGGGCACGCCCAACTCTTCCTCGTTGTAGAGGCTGGAATACATGTGGTAGACATGCTTGACCCCAGGCTCGACGTAGGGCGGCGAAATCCCCTTGACCTTGCTCAACTCCTGGGTGAGGAGATCGCAGTTGGCGATACGGGCGTCGTTGGCCTCCTCGAAGGTCTCCAGCGCCTCGTAGGCCACCGTCATGGCGTAGCGGTCGATGCGGTGGTTGTCGCCGTAACCGCCGGTCGACGCGTACTTGAGCAGATCGGAGTTGGTAAGGATCTTGGAGAGCGTCGAGGGATGCTGCCCGCCCAGGGCGCCGAGCTCGTAGTATTCACGGCTGTTGGTCGTCATCACCCCGCCGCTGGTGGCGGCGATCGGTTTGCCGGCGAAGCTGAAGCAGGTGATGTCGGCGATGCCGCCGACGATCTGGCCGTCGACATAGGCGCCGGTGGCCTGGGCGGAGTCTTCGATGAGAACGATATCGTGTTCGCGGGCGATGGCGAGCAGCTCTTTGAGGTAGGCGGGATGGCCGTAGAGGTCGACGGCGATGATGGCCTTGGTGCGGTGTGTAATCTTGCGGCGCACGTCCTCCGGGTCGAGGGTGTATGTTTTGGGATCGACGTCGGCGAAAATCGGCACCGCGTTGTTGTGCATGATGCAGCTTACGCTGGCGATCCAGGTGAAGGAGGGGACGATGACTTCGTCACCGGGGCCGGCCTGGGCGGCGACGAGGGCGGAGTTCAGGGCGACCTGGCCGGAGGAGACGGGCAGGGCGTAGGCGACCTGCATCTTTGCGGCGAAGGCCTCGGAGAACTCGTCCCAGTCGGCGGCCTTGCCGCTTTCCCACATGGGTGAACGGTGGTGGCCTCCGGAATGGGGCTCGGTGGTGACGGCCTTCTCGCCGCCGAGTAGGGCTAACTTGCTCATCGTGCAACTCCTGACTGGATTGGTTCGTGGCTCGCGGCAAGTACAGTCTGCAATGCACTGTCCACAGTGCCACTGCGGTTGGACCGGGAATGGCGAAACGATCTCTATGCTCAGCCCTTTGCAAAGGCCCGGAATCCGGGTGCGCAGAGGTAATCATCATTTGGTGGGCGTGCCGCCAATCATAGCATACGGAGTTGGCAAGTCAATATCGAAAATGAAAAGGCCCACAGATAGACATTGCATACCATTCTTGTTATACTTGCCTGAATTCTCCCGGGGATACACTGGACGGATATACGCGGCGCGAGCAACAGCAAGAGTCTACTTGCAGGCCGAAGCCGCATAGACCGAACGGTGTGTGCCTGTACAGGGTCAAGAGCACCCATAAGGCCCACAGCCATTTCTTACTCTTAAAGGAGGACCGCTTCCAGCAGAAAACGACAGTTCCTCCGATTCACCACGCTCATAAGACA
Organism: Caldilineaceae bacterium; assembly: GCA_011523365.1. Lineage (GTDB taxonomy): Bacteria > Chloroflexota > Anaerolineae > Caldilineales > Caldilineaceae > Bin5. The sequence goes on along the minus strand of WTGY01000089.1, from coordinate 9,111 downwards.
ATTGGCTGCGGGCCTCACCGTTGATGGCCGCACAGTCGACCGAATCCATGCCGGATAAGACCGGAATTCCTATTTCACAACTCTACAGAAAGGAAAGAAACAATGACAGACCGTGCACTTTCTCGACGCGCATTCCTAAAGACTGCTGGTGTCGCCACTGCGGCCGTGGGGTTGGCTGCCTGCCAGGCGCCGATGGCGCCGGCCGGCGACGGTGAAGATGCCGCTATGGGCGAAGCCAAGGAGCTGGTTACGTATTGGGGCGGATGGACGCCCACCCAGAGCATGGAACGTTCCGAAGACAACCCGCTGCCGCACAACAAGGTCCTAGAGGTGCTGGACGGGTACACGGAGCAACACCCCGACGTGAGCATCGAGTGGATCCGCGTTCCCCAGGGCATCAGCGGCCGTGAATGGACGATCGCGCAGCAGACAGCGGGGACGATTCCGCACATCACCACACACCCGCACTGGCACATCAAGGACGATTTGGATAAGAACTGGTGGACGGATTTGACGCCCTACTTCAACCAGCCGAACCCCTACATCCCGGCGGGTGACCCCGGCAGCGAGAAGTGGGTCGACCAGTTTTACCCGATTCCGACCGGTGAGACGCTGATGCGCGGCGGTTACTACAACATGGTATTCGGCCTCATCACCACCTTCTTCTACTACAACGTCGACTGGTTCAACGACCTGGGCCTTGAAGCGCCCCAGAACTACGCCGAATTCCTCTCCGTCTGCAAAGCCTTCCGCGATGAAGGTATTGACGCCTATGGCGGCTGGACCGGCCCCGTTGACGATACCGACCACTGGTACCGCCTGCAGATGGGTGGGATGCTCATGGCCGGCGAGATCGAGCCGCAGGTCAACCCCGACCGCGGCACGGCCACCCGCGAGGAGGTCGCCTGCGCCGTTGAAAACGGCATCTACCACGCCCACCTGCCCCAGTACCGGGATTGGATGGAGCTGTGGAAAGAGAACGTGCAATACCGGCCTGCGGACTGGACCACCCGCGCCACCGACTCCCATTCGCGCTTCCTGAACAAGATCGAGCCGATCATGGAAAACGGCACCTGGTCCTTCCCCCGCCTGCAATATGATCCGCTGGTCGACTTCGAGTGGAGCACCTTTTTCGCGCCGGTTGTGACCAAAGAAAGCAGCGCCTATGCCACCGACCCGCCGACACCTGCCTGGCCGATAGGCGGTCCTGTGGGCGACCAGATTGCAATCACCACCCGTTCTGAGAAGGACGGCGTGATCGATACCGCTATCGACCTGATGCGCTGGATTTCGGTGCCGGACAATCTGTACACGATCCAGTCCGAGATCGGCACCACCATGCCCAATGTCAAGAACGTGCCGGTCGACCCCCGCTTCGGGGATGCGTTTGAACTGCTGACGCAGCAGATCGGTGAGTCGCAGATGTTCGTGTACGAAGTGGTGACGATGGACGGGGAGTCGGCGGAGCAGACCGGCCAAGCCTGGCGCTCCTATATGCTGGACCAGATGGACCTGGACACCGCCCTGGACATCATCCAGGAGTCTTTCGCCGCCTACGCCGACCGCTTCATCGAAGTGGAAGGGTTGGAATGCTGATAGTGAGGAGAGAGTGAAGAGTAGTGAGGAGTGAGAGGGTTGGAATCACCTCTCACTCCTCGCAGTTCCCCGCTTCTCAAATGAGGATACGCTGATGGCTGTAAAAGAGATGCCCGCCCTGTCCAATACTGCGGCCCAGGCCGTGGACGTACAGGAACGCAGAAAGCCGCTCGCAAAACGTATCTACGAAGGGCGCGTCGCCTACACGATGCTCGCTCCCACCTTCGTCTTTCTGCTGGTCTTCATGTACTATCCGGCGCTGCTGGGGCTGTACCGGTCGGTGTTCAAGTGGGCGCCGGGCTTGTCCGCGGATTTTGTGGCCCTGGACAACTTCGTCCATCTTTTCACCAAAGACCGGGTGTTTCTGAACTCGATGGACCACATGCTGCAGCTGGCGGCCTGGTATGTGGTGTCCACGGTGGGTGTTTCGTTGTTCATTGCGGTGCTGATTCACCGGCTGCGGGGGGCAAGGACGCAGTATACGTTCCGCTTGGGAATGATTCTGCCGGTGGTCATTCCTGCGATCGTGCCGCTGATGCTGTGGAAGTTCATCTACGACGTCAAGGTCGGCCCGCTGAATGCGATTCTGACGTGGGCAGGGCTGGAGTCGTGGACGCGGGCATGGTTGGCGGACCCGAATGTGGCGTTGTATGCGGTGATGCTGCGCAATTTTCCGTGGGTGGACGGGGTAGCGATTTTAATATTGCTGGCGGGCTTGCAGGCGATCCCATACGAAATCGTCGAAAGCGCAATGATCGACGGCGCCTCCGAGATGCGGCGCTTCTGGTCGATCGAGCTGCCTCTCATCGCCGGTCAGATCAAGCTCATCACCGTTCTCACCATCATGTGGGGCGTGCAGGAGTTTACCGCCGTCTTTGCGCTGACGCAGGGCGGGCCGATCAACAGCACAATGGTGCCGGGGATGTGGATGTTTTTCAACGCCTTCCGCATCAACAAGATGGGCTACGCTTCCGCCATCGGTGTCGTCCTGTTCCTCCTCACGCTTGTGCTGACGCTGATCAATATGAAGTACATTACGACTGAGGAGTATTAAAGGCAGTTTTCAGTTTCTAGTTTTTAATGACACCTGCTGGTGTGGGAAGAGAATGAAAAACTCGAGGCGATAGACTGCAGGTGGGGGTTAGAGCATGAGTGCGGTGGTGACGGAGACAAGAGGTCAGTACAGGCGGAGCAGGGGCGAGCAGGTGGGCTTGTTTCTGCGCGGGGACTGGTGGCGGATCGTGTTATTGGGCCTGTTCCTGGTGGGAGGGATCGCGCCGCTGGTGATGGCCTTCCTGATTTCGTTGAAGACGATTCCGCAGTTTGCCCGGCAGCCGTTTGCGCTGACTTTCCCGCTGCACTGGGAAAATTACGGATTTGCCTTTGAGATCGTGCTGGAGTTCATCAAGAACAGTATGATCGTCAGCGGCGTGACGGTGGTGGGCGTCCTGTTGCTGGCGTCGCTGTCGGCGTATGCGTTCGGGATTCTGGAGTTTCCGGGCCGGCAGGTGCTGTTCTACCTGGTTCTGTCGCTGATGATGGTGCCATCGGCGATGACGCTGATCCCGTCGTTTGTGCTGGTGAAGGACCTCGGCCTGATGAATACGTATTGGGCGATGATCCTGCCGTGGATCGCGAGCGGGCAGGTTTTCGCCATGTTCATCCTGCGCACCTTTTTTGAAAGCCTGCCCAGGGAGCTGTTCGACGCGGCGCGCATTGACGGCGCCAGCGAGTGGCAGGGCTACTGGCGCATCGCGCTGCCTCTGAGCAAGTCGATGCTGGGCGTGGCCGCGATTCTGAACATTCTGGGTACGTGGAATAATCTGATCTGGCCCTACCTGACCATCCAGAAGCAGGCGCTCCTGCCACTGACACCCGGCCTGTGGGCCTACCAGACCGAGTACTTCACCCGTTACGGGCTGACAATGGCAGGGCTGTTGATCGGCTCGATCCCCTTGGTTCTCCTCTTTATCTTCACCAGCCGCTGGTTCGTGGCCGGACTGACTTCGGGCGCGATAAAGGTCTGATTTGCTCAGAACGAAATTCCGACCGGCTTTGCCGCTTCAGACATTCTGGCTTAGAGTGAGCCGCGCAATGGAACGTCTGGTTCGCCATTCCCATGATCTAGGCGTCGGTTCTACAAAGCACAGGACGGCGAAACTGGATGAAAAGGGCATCCACGTATGCTGACCGAAAAGCGGTCTACCGGACGTCCACTCCGGCAGGTTACAGAGGAAGCAGGCCTGGAGAGCGAGGATCTCCAGATTCGCGTCGAAGAGGAACGCCCCGACGTGTTCAGACAGGTGATCCTCTACGTTCTCGACAAGGTCGAGGGCAAACCGAACGTCGGCGAAGCCGTACTGCACCAACTCTTCTATTTCATCGACTTCGACTACTACGAGAAGTTCGAAGAGAACCTGACGGGTGAGACCTATATCAAGAACGGCTACGGTCCGACATCGGCCAATCTAACCCGGATTCTGCGCTGCATGGAAGAGGAAGGGGCGGTTCGGAAGACGGAGCAGGTCTACCACAACTACAGCCAGAACAGATACCTTACAGCCGAACGTTCTGACACCGATTTGTGGCGCACGCGTGACATCGAACACATCGATCAGGTGTTGGCCCGTTTCTCCGGCATGAGCGCTCCCGAGCTATCCGAGTATTCGCACAATGACATCCCCTGGAAATGTGCTCGCTACGGTAAACCGATTCCTTACGAAACTGTTTTCTATCGCGATGACAGATACTCCGTAAGTGAATCGGACGATGCACTATAACGAGCTACGTGAATTTCAGCGAGAACGCAGAAGACTCTCCAGAAAGTACAGGTCACCTCCCACCGATCTTCAGTTATTTCGAGAAGTGATCGCGGCCGCGCCGCCAGCGCCCTCCAGGCGCGTCAGCATCCTCACGCAAACCGAGTCCCTGTTAATCGTCAAAGCCCGCTTGGCCTGCAAGTATTTGCGCAACAGCTAGCTGCGCGTCATCTTCGCCTACTTCATCTATGAGCGCCGCGTTGACTTCATCGAACTCTACTTCATGGGAGACAAAGAGCGCGAAGACGGGGCGAGGATTAACAGGTATCTGCGAGAGCATCAGGATAACGGTTCGCCGCAAGTGTGGCTTGACTCTCGTGCCCAGGGTCGCTCTCACGCCCCTGCTGCATACGGTTTGACCCGTCACAACCTGCATTTACAATGAATGGAGTCCCTCTATTCGCAAACAACTATCCATACCTCCTACTTTTGTCCCGGATCCTTGGCCTGCATTGTAGATCCCACCTGAAGCAACCCCCTTCCGCATTCGCTGGAATCTGTGACCCAGGAGTCTCTCCCTCTTCAGCAGAATCAAGCACTCATAGCTGAGAACGCCCAAAATGACCCGTCTATCCTACTCCACCCTCCAGCAACTTTTCCGCCAGCCGCCGCTCGACTTCAGCGACTTCGTCACCTGGTTCTGGGAGACGGGAGAGCTGGACAAGGAGCGCATCACGTGGCAGCTGGAGGAGTTGAAGAAAAAAGGCGTCGGCGGCACCTGGTACTATCCGCGTTATCTGGACGGCGAGCGGTACGGGACATGGCCGGCCTATTTCAGCGAGGAATGGTGGGAGTTCTTCCGCCATTCGGTGGCTGAACACGAGCGGCTTGGGCTGGAAGCGTGGTTTTCCGGGTGGGAGGGACGCGAATACTGGCAGGACCTGATGCGGGCAGAGCGCGCGGCGCGGCCGGAGTTGGCGGGGCGGCGTCTGGTCATTCATGAGACGCGCTCGGAGGAGGAGGGGACGCTGCATCTCGACCTGCCGCTGGGGGAGACGGTCCTGGCCGCGGCCGCCTACCGGATTGCGGACGGGGGGCTGGATCCCGACTCTTGCCGGGAACTGGCACCGCCGCAGCCGGGGCAGCCGCTGGCGTGGAACGCGCCGGGACCGGGCTGGCTGCTGGCTGCCGTCACCAGCCAGCCTCACGATCTCGACTACCTCAACCCCCATGTCGCGGCCCGCTATATCGAAATCTACTGGCAGGAGCATGAAGAGCGGCTGCGGGAGTTTGTCGGCAGCACGCTGTCGCTCTACGGGCAGGATGAGCTCTACGTTCTCAACGGCAACATCCTCTACGCGCCGGAGCTGGTGGAGCGGTTCAAGGCGGAGAAGGGGTATGACCCCGCGCCGTGGCTGGTCGGGCTCTTCCACGACGTCGGCGCCTTCACCGACAGGATCCGCTGCGACTACTACGAGTTGATGTCGACGCTGCTGGAGGAGAACCTATACAGGCCGCTGTGCGACTGGCACGAAGAGCGGGGGATGCGCTACGGCACGGTCGCGACCTGGGGGCGGCAGGATATGCTGGGGCAGACGTGGCATTACGGCGATTTCTTCCGCCTGATGCGCTGGTTCCACGTGACCGGCAACGAGGATCCCGGCGCCAGCCTGCCGGGCGAGCGCTGTTTCATAGACGCCAAGCTGTCCAGCTCGATCCTGCACATCTACGAACGGGAGCGGGCGGCGATGTGCGTCTACTGGGGGTCGGGCTGGGGCATGACGCAGGAGGAGAACGTTGCCTGGACGAACGAAAACTATGCCTACGGGCTGAATCTGTACAACCAGCACGGCGGGCTCTACAACACGCTGGGCGGCTGGTACGAGTGGGTGCCGCCGTCGATTCACTGGCGCCAGCCCTACTGGGAACACTGGCAGACGTTCGTGGACTATGTGTCGCGCTTGAGCGCGGTGATGAGCCAAGGAACGCATGTGGCCGATGTGGCCCTGCTCTACCCGCTGACGACGGTCCACGCCAACTGGCTGCGGGGGGACTCGTTCACAAGCGCGGCCGACGAGTGCGCGATGACAACCTTTGCGCTCGCCCGCCAGATCTATGCGGACGGGATCGACTTCGATTTCGTCGACGACAACCTGCTGCGCGAGGCCGTTGTGCGCGAGGGGACCCTGGAGATCGCCGGCATCCCGTTCCGGGCTGTGCTCCTGCCGCCGATGACGACAATCTGCCGTCATACGCTGGCGAAACTGCGGGTGTTTTATGACGGTGGCGGCACTGTTGTGGCCTTCCGCCGGCTGCCGGGGGCTTCGCAGGAGCACGGCCGCGATGATCCTGAAGTACACGCGCTGTTGCAGCATATCTTCGGCATCGCTTCCAGCGAGGAGGCCGCCCACCGGACAGAGGCGCATAGCCAGGCGCTGGGCAGCATCTACCGGCAACGCAACGAACACGGCGGGCAGGGCATCTTTCTGCCCAGCCAGGAGACGGCGCGCACGCCCCATGCGGCGCAGCGGGGGGTCGATATCGCGGCTGTGATCTCGGACGCGATCGACCGGGATGTGGTCGCTTCAGAGAGAAACGTCTTTCACACGCATCAGAGGATCGGCGAGCTGGACGTCTACTTCCTTTACAATGTCGAGCCGGAGCGGAGAGAGCTGACCTTTACCCTGCGCGTGCGCGGCGAACCGGAGATCTGGGACTGCTGGAGCGGCGAGGTGTTGCCCTGGCACCGCTTCGCCTGCACGAATGACAGGACGACGGTGCGGCTGACGATGGAGGCCAACCAGGGCATTGTTCTGGTACTGCGTCCGCCCGGAGGAAGACCGGCTGTGACGGCGGACAATCTGGGGTCGATCACGCATGTAGAGGCGGCCGGCAATACGGTGGAGGTCCGGGGCATAGTCGCAGACGGGGGCGGCAAATCGGTGCGCGTGCGGCATGGAGGGCGAGAATACGGCGCACAGACCCGCTTCGGCCCGGCGCCGGCCCCGCTGCACCTAACGGGCGACTGGTCGTTCCGGTTGCTGCCGACGATGGACAACCGCTGGGGCGATTTCCGCGATCCGGCCAGTGATGGACACATCGGCGCGGAGGCGCGACAGTTCCGCTACCGGGAGGAGGAAGAGACGCAGGGCGTAGCGCTGGACTGGCACAGCCGCGACTACGACGACGGCAGTTGGCCCGTTTTCACCTATACTTTCGGCCCCTACTGGCGGGCCAGCGGTCCTTTCCCACGCGGGCAGGCACCACCTGAACTGGCGGCTCTGATCGCTGGGGACACAGATACGCTGGATGCTGGAGGGATGAATTGGGAGGCGGTCTGTTTTTCGCAGGAATTCGGGCAGCCGGGCACCGACGTATTTGGTGGGAGCCACGGTGTTCCGGACTCGTTTCTCTGCTTTGACGTTGCCGACGAGCATGAAGAGAGGGTGCGCTACCTGTACACCCATGTGCGGGCGCCGCGGGCTGGCCGCTGGGCCCTGCACCTGGGGGCAGACAACGGGCAGGTGGAGCAGGCGTGGCTCAACGGGGAGGCTCTGCTGCCGGACGAGTCCGGGGAGCCGGGTCCGGCGGCGATGGAGGTCGTGCTGCAGGAGGGGCTGAACCTGGTCCTGCTCGCTTGTGTCCAGCCGCCCGGCCAGCCCTTACGGGCGTATGCTGCTCTGCTGGAGCCGTCGACGACGCCCGTGCGAGACCGCCCGGCGGCGCGGTTGACCTGGTTCGCCGAGCCTTCCGAACTGGCATATGAGATTGCTCCGCACAAAGAGAGACGCGTCGGCTGGTACAGGTGCGAAGCGCCGGCGGGGACGCATACACTCCATCTGGATGTGGATGCCGAGAGCGTTCAGGTCTGGGTCAACGGGGCCGAAGCGGCGATCGGGGGTGGGCATGTCAGGCTGAATGCGCCGGCGGCGGAGGTCTCCCAGGTGGCGCTGCGTGTCGAACAGAAGCCTGGCGTCTACGCCGGCGCGGCCATCCGGCAGCCGGTTCGCTTCGAGTGCGCTGACACCGCACTGCCTTTGGGCGATTGGAGCCAGTACGCGTTAGAGAATTACTCCGGTGGGTCAGTATACAGGAAGAGATTCTCCCTCACGCATGAGCAGTTGCAGGGTGAAGTCGTACTCGACCTGGGCGCGGTGAATACGACGGCGGAGGTGGCCGTCAACGGGCAGGTTGTGGGCGTGCAACTGGCGCGTCCCTACCGTTTCGATATCACGAGCCAGGTGCGCGAGGGGGAGAACGAGCTGGAAGTGACCGTCTACAATACGCTGGCCAACTATTTCAGCACGGGGCCCTATGAATCCGAGTATGTCTTCCCGGGGCAGACGGTTTCGGGGCTGCTGGGCCCCGTCACGGTCAGTTTCCCGGCGCGGGTAACGCTGGCGGCGAGACCGGTGGTGGACGGCAATTTTAACAGCAGTACTTAGTATTCAGGCAACTACTAAGCCATGTTTTGTGTGTGCCCTGTGTGCGGTCTGCCTGGGCGGAAAGTACCGTCAGTATTTCTGTAGCGGGCTCGCGATGGTCATGGCGGTGAACGTTGGGCATATATGGGAGTTGCCTCGCCTGGCTTGCCTGCGCTGGCACATACTCGGAATCTGCCAGGAGTCGGGGTGAAGCCCGGCCGCCGCGAGACGACAACTTCACATTACCCACATACTCGCTACGGCGCGGACAGGACCGAGGGCGTTGCGGGGGCGGAGCCCCCGCACAAGGGAGGGCCGAATAGGCCCGACCG
>WTGY01000055.1 GCA_011523365.1 Caldilineaceae bacterium | reverse complement strand
CCCAATGCCCCCTGTAGGGGCACCCCTTGTGGGTGCCCTCGTACGCGCCACGTCTCCCAGCCCCCGCCTTCCCGCCATCCACCGTTGGGGCACCCCTTGTGGGTGCCCTCTTTGTAGCCTCACATTCGCGGCAGCTTCCCGAAACACTGTGTCCTTCGCAGACTGACAACACTGCGGGCCTGCGAATTCCAACTCAGACAATCGTCAACCAATCCTGGTCAATAGCCTCCGAGAGTGTATTGCATCCCACTTTGAATTAGTGCTTGAACGCTTTAGAATTTCTTCAGGCCTTCTCTATTCTCCGATGCCGATCTCAAAACTGTGCTAATCTGAAGGACTCAGGAGCGGCACGTGGCTAGACAATTTCCTATGGCTGAAACAAGAACATATCAAGAGACACATCCCTGGATAAACTTTCAACTGGACCTGCGCAGGGTGGATTATACGCTATGGTTTCAGCTGGGAGAAGTGCAGGCAAAATGCGAACAGGTCGCTGGTGTACCGCTATTGCCTGACGTTGAAGAGTACTTGCATCAGGTCTTTCTGGCCAAGGGTGCGCTGGCAACGACAGCCATTGAAGGAAATACGCTTTCGGAAAAGGATGCCCTTGATTTGGTAAGGGGCGAACTCGAACTTCCCCCTTCAAAAGAATACTTGGGGCAAGAAATAAGGAACATCGTAAACGCCTGCAATAACATCCCCGAAGGCATCCTGTCCGGTGAACTTTCAGAACTCACGGTTGACAGGATAAAGGAGCTCAATGCCCTGGTCTTACATGACTTGCCTCTAAGGGAAGATGTTTCTCCTGGACTGATTCGAGATCACGATGTTGGGGTAGGGCGATACCGCGGAGCGCCCCAGCAGGACTGCGAGTATCTCTTGATGAAATTGTGTAGCTGGCTCAATATCGAGAGCTTACTTCCAAACAAGGAACTTAAAATTGCCTCAGGAGTTCTGAAGGCGATCGTTGCCCATCTTTATTTGGCTTGGATCCATCCATTTGGCGATGGCAATGGGCGAACTGCTCGCTTAGTGGAGTTTCAACTGCTACTGCTAAGCGGGGTGCCGACGGCGGCAGCCCATCTACTCAGTAATCACTACAATCTGACTAGATCGGAATACTACAGGCACCTCGATCTGGCCAGCAGGTCGGGAGGCGATATATTCCCATTCATCCTATACGCCCTGCGAGGACTTAGAGATGGCTTGGATGAACAGCTTCAAACTATACGGGCACAGCAATTCCACGTCTTTTGGATGAACCATGTTCACAGTTCGTTCCGCCAAAAGGTAACTCCTACAGATTTGCGCAGGCGGCAACTCGTGGTCGATCTGTCCGAGGAAACAGAACCTGTACCAATAGTCCAACTGCGTTACCTTTCACCCAGAATCGCGGAAGCCTACGCCGGCAAGAACGACCGGACGATTCAGCGAGACGTCAATGTGCTGGAGAGAATGGACCTGATCAGAAGAAACTTTGAGGGCATCGAAATCAACAGAGAACTGATGTCCGCCTTCCTGTCTCCAGTTATCGCGAGGGAGCAAACAAAGGATTCTTCGTAGGTTTACTCTATTGCCGCTGAACAAAAGAAGGAGAGAAAGGACAAGCCTCACCCTCCTTGCATCCCCTAAGAGTGCAAACAACTCGATCGCAAACTCTTAAGTCGCGACTACTTTCACGACCCCTCAGCCTCCTCCACCTTCCCCAGGAACGCCTGCCCGCCCGACGCTACCCAGGCCGCCCACCCCGTCAACACAAAACGCGCCCCAATCTGCAAGTAGTGCCCAACATTCGCGTCCGTCACCAGCGTCCCGGCCGTCCTCCCCGCCGCAACAATCTGCTCCAGCGCCTTGTCAATCGTCGCCAGCACATCGGGATGCCCACCTCCACCCAGATACCCCATCGACTGTGCCAGGTCGCTCGGCGCCACGAAGAACACGTCAATGTGGTCCACCGTCAGAATCTCGGCCAGGTTGTTGACCGCCGCGATATCCTCAATCAGAATGACCACCAGCGTCTCATCGTTGGCCCGGTCAAAATAGTCCGGCACACCGTACCCCTGCCGGCTCGTGTACATGCCCCGATTGCCTGCCGGATGGAACTTCGCCGCGTTGACGACCGCCTGCGCCTCCGCCTTCGTATTGACGTGTGGCACCACGATCCCCTGCGCACCCAAATCAAACGTCCGGTAGATTATCCCCTCATTGTTCCGGTTCACCCGCACAACCGAGGTCATGCCCCACAGGTCGCAGGCTCGCGTCAGATCGGGAATGTCCCCGTAATCCACCGGGCCGTGCTCCCCTTCAAGCCAGATCGCATCGAACCCCAGTGGCCCTAGCTGATCAATCATGTCCGTGGAGTTGTTACCTGAGAGGCAGACAACCGGCTCGCCCCGTTCCAGCTTGTGCTTGGCTCTGTTCTCTCGCATCGCTAAACGTCTCTCCTTCTGTCTGGATTCGAAACCATCGAATGGGGGATCATAGCACAATTCTGCGGCCTAATCGGAAAAAGCTCAACTTACGAAAAAGAGCGGCCCCATCTCTGGGGCCGCCCTGCTTGGTTCAGATTCACAGTCGTGCTGCGAAATGGCCTTTCGCTTACTCCGTAGGCCACCCTTCCGGGATCTCATTCGCCGCAAGTGCTTCCGTAATGGATGCAGCTGCCTCTTCGGTCACCCACGCACTCCAGATGTCCGACCTGCTGTTCAGCCACCACAGAGCAGCGTCACTATTCGTGGCGTCACTGTTCGCACTCTGCCAGCGGGCCACCTCCTTATAGACTTCGATACTGAAGTCCCACGCTGTCAACATTGCAACGACGTCCGGCGCGCCGTCCACCAGGTCGGGATGGACCGCAACAAGCACGTCCGCGTCTTCGTATGCACAAGCTTTGTTCGATTCCCAGCACGCGTCGCTATATGCCGGCTCTTCCAAACGGACCAGGTCCAGAATGAGAGCAGGGTCATTCGTGCCCCACTGGTATCCTATCCACGGTTCACCTTTCTCATAAGCGCCGTAGAGGTCGGCGTTCAGTGCCGCCCCGTCTCCCGGGTTCACGACGTGTACATGGTCCTCCAGATCGTAGCCGGTGACCTGGGCCGCATTCACCTCTTCACAGGCCCAGCCGATTACGCACGAGACTATTCGGGCCTTGCCTCCCGTCTCTGCGCTCGCAAACAGCTCCTTGAACTTTTCGTCCTTCAGGTCTTCCACACTATCCAGATCAGGGTATTCCTCCTGCAGATAGGCCGGAATGACAAAAAACGACTGCCAGTCCTTACCTAGGCTCGCGCCTAGCTCAACAACCTCACCGTTGCCCAGTGCCTCGTACCAGGCCTCATCCTGGTTCGGCAGCCAGATCTCCAGGGTTACGTGCGTGTCGCCTTTACGCAAGCCCTGGAACAGGGGCAAAGTAGAGCCAAAGACGACATCCGTGGAATACCCATAGCCCTTCTCTACAATATACTGGGCGATACGGTTCTGGATCAGTGCACTGGTCCAGTTCAGATCGCTGAATATAATCGTATCGATCGTGGCTGCCGGAGCAGCCGCCTCCTCAGCTGGCGCACTCTCCGCCGCCGGCGCACTCTCCTGTGCCGGCGCACACGCTCCCGCGACAAAGATGACAATCAGAGACAGTATTAGCAATCGATAGTGGACGCGCATGATTCTCTCCTATGGTTGTATGGTCAATGAAAGGCCGGCATCTGGAGCAAGCAGTCTCACAAAGGGTGCAATCGGTCTGGGCCTCTGACTTCTCACGCTCTGTACCGCAGTCCAAGCTAAGCCGCGACTGGTCTTCGTATCAGGAACTGGTCCCAAAGAAGGCGGAATGACCTGCCCACCGCTGCCTTGCCGCCTTCAATCTGGCAGGAGTTTTGCCCCGACCGCCTCTCCTTAAGTTTGTGCCCACCCAGGCGACGCCAAGCGAAAAGGGACTGCGAATTCAGGCCTGCGGATCGGTTGAAAAACACCCAACAGGTGCTTTTTGGGCCCGGACGTCCTGAATGGGGCGGAATCTTTTTTCCGCGACCCTATGTTATCAGGCAACGGACCAATGGCCAAACTGACGCCTCCGGGGGATGCATCTCGTACTGTTGTCTCCCTGCAGTCCGCCCTTTCATCCCGCGCAGAAATTCTCGTCCAATATACAACATCCGATCGCCTGCCATCCTGAAAATCCTTATCAATCCTGAAAATCCTGATTCAGACAACGACCACCCAAAAGATCCGTGGACCCTGCATGGCCCTGCCGACCCGGTACCTGGTTAGGTACATTTGGCCGGGCCTGCAGGTCAGCCGGCCAACCCGGGGCGACAGCCAGCTACAAGCAACCGTGTGATCGGCTACCTGATTGACATGTGCAGACAGGCAACATGAAGAGCCAGCCTACTCATCGGGCCAGCCATCAGGCACCTCGTTCTCCGCAAGCGCAGCCTCGATGGCCGCCGCCGCCTCCTCCGTGACCCAGCCCCGCCAGATATCGACATTCCCGTTCAGCCACCACAACGCCGCATCATTTGAGCTGGCATCACTGTTCCAATCTAGCCAGGCCGCGACCCCGCGATACAGTTCAATTCGGAAACCCCACGCCCGCAGCATCTCGACCACATCCGGCGCCCCCTCGATCAGGTCCGGATGCACCGCAATCACAATTGTAGCGTCTTTGTAAGCACACGCCTTCGTCGTCGACCAGCACTCGTCGCTGTGCGCCGGCTCCTCAAGCCGCACCAGGTCCAGAAGCAGCGCCGGGTCATTCGTGCCCCACTGGTAGCCAAGCCAGGGCTCCCCCTTCTCGTACGCACCGTAAATATCAGCGTTTAACGCCGCCCCGTCTCCCGGGTTCATGACATGCACATGCTCTTCCAGCCCGTAACCCTCGATCTGCGTCGCGTTCACCTCCTCACACGCCCACCCGATCACACACGAAACCAACCGCGCCTTCCCGTCCGTCTCCGGAGTCGCAAAAAGCGCCTTGAACCGCTCATCCTTCAGGTCCTCGACACTATCCAGGTCAGGATACTGCTCCTGAAGATACGCAGGGATTACGAATGCAGACTGCCAGTCATTTCCCAGGCTCTTGCCAACCTCAACCACCTCCCCATTGGCCTCCGCCTCATACCACGCCTCAATCTGGTTGGGCAGCCAGATCTCCAGACTTACCTGAATATCCCCCCTGCGTAACCCTTGGAACAACGGCAAAGTCGCGCCAAACACCACATCGGTGGGATAGCCGTACCCCACCTCAACGATATACTGGGCAATCCGGTTCTGAATCTGGGCGCTAGGCCAGTTGTAGTCGGCGAAGACAATTGTCTCTATCGAACTGGAGGGGCCAGCCGCCTCGCCTGAGGGACTTTGCTCCGCCGCCGCGCAACCCATGAGGGCAAGGACGACGAAAAGGGGAATCAGTACTCGCCATTGAGTAGACATCTTCAGTTTTCCTCTAAGAGTGGGTACCTAATACGAATTCTCTGCCGGAGGAGGAATTGAACCTTTTCCAGTCCGACAATTTCAACCTTCTGTCGTTTCGGCGGTCAGCCAATTTGGGGCAATTCCTGCAAAAAAACTTACCCCGCACTCCGCCTGTCCTGCTGCTCCTGCGCTACCGACTGCGTCAACCGGTCAATAATGATCGCCAGAAACACAATCGCCAGCCCCGCAATCGCACCGTTACCCGGCTGGTTCTTCTGCAACGCCCGCAGCACATTGTCGCCCAGCCCGCCCGCGGCCACCATACTCGCAATCGTTACCATCGCCAGCGCCATCATCGTCGTCTGGTTAATCCCCGCCATGATCGTCGGCAGCGCCATCGGAATCTGCACCTTCATCAGCAGCTGAAACGGTGTCGTCCCGAACGCATGCGCCGCCTCCACCGCCTCCGCCGACACCTGCCGGATCCCCAGGTTCGTCAGCCGGATCACCGGCGGCACCGCGTAAATCAGTGTGGCAAAGATGCCCGCCGGCTTCCCCAGCCCAAAAAACAGCAGCCCCGGCAGCAGATAAACGAAACTGGGCATCGTCTGCATCCCGTCCAGAATCGGACGCATCAGATTGTCCGCCACCCGGTTGCGCGCCGCCAGCACCCCCAGCGGCAAACCGACCCCTACGGAAATCACAACCGCCACAACCATCAGCGCGATCGTGTCAATCGTGTTATCCCACAAATCCATGAAGCCAACGAACAGCAGCGCGAACAGCGTGAACCCCACCATCCGCCAGCGTCCCACCGCATAAGCGAGGACCGCAAGAGCCGCCACCACCGCAGGCCACGGAATCCACTTTAACACATCCTCAATCGTTACCAGCGCATAAGCGACCGCGCTGCTCAGACCGTCAAAAAGCCAGCTTATCTCTACCGTTATCCAGTCGACCCCATCGTCAATTGCCCCGCCAACAACCTCCCGCACCGTCTTCTCCAGCACAAGGGTACCGCCGTTGTCAGTCTCGACTTCAGTCCGCGATACTGTTGTGGGGAACTCCATGTCCTCGCCCCCAAGGACAAATGACACAATCAGTACCACGATTACCAGACCCCACGCGATGAGCCAGTAATAGGTGGGCAGCGCCGTCTTGCTGCGCGGCGGCTGCGCATCCTCTGGCGGCATCTCTCTCCTGCCCGCCCCGCGTGGCGGAAGTTCTGGCTCCATACCCTCAATTCTGAGTATGGCATCCATCCCAACCGCCCTGGCAGGCTGCTCCGCACCAGTCTGTGGGCTGTTTATCTGGGTCATGTCAAAAGCTCCTCTCTAGACCGCCAACCCGCCGTCGGGAAGCTCGTCGACCATTCCAGCCAGTAGGGCGCGCCGGTGTATCTCCCCCAGCAACCGCCCCTCTTCGTCTACTACCGCGATGAAATGTTCCGTTTCCGCCGCCAGTGGGATGATCTTCTCAATGAAAGTCGCCGGGCTCGTCGTCGCCAAACCCTCCGTCTGCGCCGCCCCCAGGGCCCGGGTTCGCTGGTTCGCCAGATCCGTAATCCGGTCCTGCGTAAGAATCCCCAGGAGGACATTGTCGTCCCCGACCACGTAGGCCGTCTCGGCATTGTTGTCCTGCATAGCGGCCAGCGCAGCGCGGCAGTCCAGACCTTCGTGAATGACCACCTCAGGCTCCTGCATGATCGATCCCGCCCGGATCACCTTCGCTCGCGATACGTCCTGTACAAACTCGGATACATAATCATTCGCCGGTCGCGTAACGATCTCCTCCGGCGTCCCCTCCTGTACAATGACGCCGTCGCGCATGATCGCAATGCGGTCACCCAGCTTTAACGCCTCATCCAGGTCATGCGTGATGAAAATAATCGTCTTCTGCAGCGCAGACTGCAGCATGACCAGCTCGTCCTGCATCTCCCTGCGTATGAGCGGGTCCAGTCCGCTGAACGGCTCGTCCATGATCAGCACCTCCGGGTCCACCGCCAGCGCCCTCGCCAGCCCCACCCGCTGCTGCATCCCGCCGCTCATCTCACTCGGATAATAGTACTCCCAACCCTTCAGGCCCACCGTCTCAATCGCCCCCGCCGCCACCCTGTGCCGGCTGTCCTTGTCCATGCCCTGCACCTCAAGCCCGTATGCCACATTGTCCAGCACGCGCCGGTGTGGCAGCAGCGCGTAATTCTGAAACACCATCGCGATCTTGTCCCGCCGGAACTGCCGCAAGTCCTCCTGCGAGTAGCCCAAAATGTCTTCGCCGTCGAACTTTATCTCCCCCTCCGTCGCCTCGATCAGCCTGATCAGACAGCGCGCCAGCGTTGACTTCCCGCTGCCCGAAAGCCCCATCACCACGAACGTCTGACCTCGGGGCACCCGGAAAGCGACATCCCGCAGCCCCACGACAAGTCCCAGCTCATCCTGTATCTCGTCCCGGCTCTTCGACGCGTGCTCCGGTCTCAGCGCCCGCTCCGGCCTGCCCCCGAACACCTTCCAAAGACCGCTGACCTCTATATGAAAACTTTCTTGAACCATTAGCAAGCCTGCCTGGATATCTGTCTGGGGGGATGTCGTCAGTGGTAATTCTGTATCCGTACTCGCGAAAACGTATACAGTTTATTCGTCCAACTGTATACACTAACACGCTACCCAGATGGTTTCAAATTTGGTCCCTTCTTGGGTCCATCCCGAAATGGGGGCGATCTTCCCCATGCCTCACGTCGCTGCGGACCCCCAACCCTCTCGCCATCAACTCCGCGTCAGAGTCAGACCCCCTCTCTGACCACTGACTACTGACCACTGACCACTGACCACTGCAGTTCTGGGAGGTCGGGCCTATTCGGCCCTCCCTTGTGCGGGGGCTCCGCCCCCGCAACGCCCC
>WTGY01000171.1 GCA_011523365.1 Caldilineaceae bacterium | reverse complement strand
CGCCTTTCTTGACCAACCCTTCATCCCTGATACCTCTCAGGCTTAGTAGTTACCTAACAACTAAAAACTACAATCAAACTCTGACGAGCATCTTCCCCAGATTCCCACCATGAAACAGACCGATAAACGCCTCCGGCGTGTTCTCGATCCCTTCGTGCACCGTCTCTTCCCACTTGAGCTTACCCTCCCGCATCCAGCCCGAGACGTCGCGCAGGAAGTCGTCGCGGCGTTCCGGATGGTCCGAAACGATAAAGCCCTGCATCTTCAACCGCCGTCCGATTATCAGCCCCAGGTTCGCCGGACCCGGCTCCGCCGACGTGGCGTTGTACATGCTGATCATCCCGCACACCACGATGCGCCCGTAATCGTTCATATACTGCAGCGCCGCCTCCAGATGCTCGCCCCCGACGTTCTCGAAGTAAACGTCAATGCCGTCCGGACAGGCATTCTTCAGCGCCCGCCGCAGATTCTTTGTCTCCCTGTAATTGATCGCCACGTCCACACCGGCGACCTCCTCCAACCAGCGCGTCTTGGCCTCCGAACCGGCCGAACCCACCACGCGGCACCCCTTGATCTTCGCAATCTGGCAAACCTCCGAGCCCACCGCGCCCGCCGCGCCCGACACGAACACCGTCTCCCCCGCCTTCGGTGTCCCAATGTCCAGCAGCCCGACATACGCCGTCATCCCCGGCATACCCAGCACGCCCAGGTAGCTCTGCAGCGGCCCCAACGACGGATCGACCTTGGTCAGATGGCGCGCCTCCGCCAGCGCATACTCCCGCCACCCGAACATATGCAGCACAAAATCACCCTCCGCAAACGCCTCGCTGTTCGAGCTGACCACCTCGCCCACCGCGCCGCCCGTAAGCGGCTCATCCAGCCCGAAAGGCGGCGTATAGCTGCGCGTATCCCGCATCCGCCCGCGCATATAGGGGTCCACCGAGATAAAGCGATTGCGCACCAGCACCTGCTCCGGCTGGCTGGGCGCCGGCACCTCGACGCTGGCGAGCGCAAAGTTGTCCGCAGTCGGCAACCCGTGCGGCCGGCTGCGCAAATGGATTTCACGGCTGGTAACAGATGTCATAGTTCGCCTCGGATCATGGTGGGCCGGCAACTTGCCACCGCCGCCGCGCCCGGAACTGTAAGAAAGATGCGCCTAATTTTCCTGCATTCGCCAAAATGCGCAAAATCCGGCCCCCGACTGCTGTTTATGCCTGCCACACATCAGCGCCAACCTGCCGCAGCCCCCTGTAGGGGCACCCCTTGTGGGTGCCCAAGTGGGTGCCCAATATTCCATCCCCGCTTATACCTTGGAACCAGCCAAACATGACGAACCCGCAAATTCCCACAAGATCAACCCCTCCGATGAGACCCCCCAGACCGTCAAATTACACATCGCGTGTGTATTTTTCGGCCTCCATTTCCGGGCGTAAACAGCAAATAAGGTTACACACGCAACGTGTAACTCTCTGCACCTGTTACTGGAGGTACCACAGCAATAAAGTTACACACGCGATGTGTAACTTCACTGTTCCCACCCCGGATCCGGAACTATACATCGCGTGTGTAATTCTTCGCCCCGCGTCTGCTATGAAATCTCCGCATCGCGTGCCACCCGAATTCGGCTCATCCTCACAAACCGATCCCGCAATTCGGTCAACTGTCCCGCCACGAATTCCTGTAGGGGCACCCCTTGTGGGTGCCCTCGCACTTACCCCATCTGCGCCTTCACCCGCCGACAATGCCGACGCAGCCCAAGGCACAGAAGCGTAGTATAATGATATGACTGTAGCAGCGGCCCCGCAGAAGGGCTCTTCGAATTGATGGTTTCACAAACCGATAACCGCCGATAGCACCCGAACCGCTCACCTCCTCGCGCAGGCGCTGACGGTGAAAAATACTCGACCAGGAGCGATCTGATGCCAAACGATAAACCGGTTACCAGCGCAGAACTATACACGCGTGCCAAAGCCATCCAGTCCAAAATCAGCGCATGGCGCCGCACGATTCACAAGTACCCCGAGCTCACCTTCACCGAACACCGCACCGCCGGCTTCGTCAACAAGACCATGCTCGACCTGGGCGTCGAGACGCAGACCGAAGTCGCCAAAACCGGCGTCGTCGGCCATATCCACGGCGGCGACGGACCCCTCGTGGGACTGCGCGCCGATATGGACGCCCTGCCCATCCAGGAAGAGAACGGCAGCACCTTCGACAGCGAGCGGCCCGGCCTCATGCACGCCTGCGGCCACGACGCCCACACCGCCATGCTCATGGGCGCCGCCACGATCCTCAAGGAGATGGCCGACGCGGGCCGCCTCCCCGGCAACGTGCGCCTGCTCTTCCAGCCCAGCGAAGAAGCCTCCGACGACGAGGGCAAGTCCGGCGGCATACGCATGGTGGAAGAGGGCGCGCTCGAAGGCCTCGACGCCGTCTTCGGCATCCATGTCGACCCCACAAAGGACCTGGGCGTCGTCGCCAGCCGCTCCGGCCCGCTGATGGCGTCAGCCGACGAGTTCGAGATCACAGTACGCGGCGCCGGCGGTCACGCTGCACGCCCCCAGGCCGCCAACGACCCCATCGTGCTCGCCGCCCACGCCGTCCACGCCATCCACCACATCGTCAGCCGCCGCCTCGACCCCCTCGAACCCGGCGTCATCACCATCGGCCAGATTCACGGCGGGACCGTCAATAACGTCATCCCCGACAGCGTCTATCTCAACGGCACGATCCGCAGCTTCTCCCCGGAGGCGCGACGCCTGCTGCAGGACGAGCTGCGCCGGGCCTGCGGCGTCGTCGAAGCCATGGGAGGCAGCTTCGAGCTGACGGTCCACGAGGGCTATCCGCCCACCGTCCTCGACCCGGAAGCCACGCAGATTGCCCTCAACGCGGCCGCCGAGTTCCTCGGCGAGGAGAACGCGCCCCAGGCCCCAATGGTGATGGCCGCTGAAGACTTCGCCTACATGGCGCAAGCCGCGCCCGGCAGCTTCCTGCGCCTGGGAACCCACAACCCGGACTGGCCCCAGCGCTACTTCGTCCACACCTCCACCTTCCGCATCGACGAGGACGCCCTGCCCATCGGCGCCGCTGCTCTCGCCGCCGCCGCCGTCAAGTGGATGCAGGAGAAACGGGCCTGAACCGAGGAGTGAGCAGTGAGTAGTGAGCATCGCCTGCCTTACGCAAAGCGATTATCCGGAGAAGAGGTAGCCCCTCCACCAACTCCTTTCGTGGTGCCGAATGGGTTCTCTCTCTCCTCTCTCCTCTTCGCTCTCTCCTTTTTTCTGTTCGCTCTCTCCTCCTGCGGTTCCGCCCAACCCCAGCCGCTCATCTTCGGCGAACCGGTCTGGGCCGACGGCGAGATCAGCGTCTACCGCGTTACCAACCGCGAAGACCGCATCGTAGGTACCGCCGCCTTCCAGGTGAGCCATCGGGAGCAGGATGGCAGCTGGACCTTGATCCGCGAGATCCTCGACGCCGGCGTCAGCGAGCAGGCAACGGTCGAGATGCAGCCGGCCGGCTATCGCCCCGTCTACAGCTATCTCGTCCGTACCTTCGGCGGCGGCAAGCAGGTGGTCGAGACGCAGTTCGAGGGCGCCCGGGTCGACATCGCGCTCACCAATCGCCAGGGCGCAACCGTCTATCAGCGCGTGCAGGTCCCTTCCGATATACGCGACGAGCGCACACTTCTCCTGATCTTGCGCGCGCTGCCGCTGGCGCAGGGCTACGCCACCCGCATCAACAGTTTCCTGCCGATCGCCGGCCAGATGGAGCGGGTCGCCCTGCAGGTGCGGCGCACGGAAAACGTCACCGTGCCGGCCGGCTCCTTCGATACCTGGGTCGTCGAGCTGAAGGCCAACGACCGCACGACCAGGGCCTGGGTGGCGCGGGCCGCGCCCTTCCCCGTCGTCAAGTTCATCGACGGACGCTCCCAGGCCACATTTGAGCTGACCGGTTTCGAGTAGTTTGAGAAGCGACAAGGAAGCGGACACATGGGCATCAAAATCGATCGCTTTACCCTGGCCATCATTGTCGGCGTGCTGCTGCTGGTCATCGGCGCCGTCATCACGGTAACGGTCACCGGCGGCCGCGGCTGGCAGAGCGCCGAATACCTCAACGAAGATACACCGGAAGCGGTGGTCCACGACGCCTTCCTGGCTTTTGTGCGCAATGAACCGGACGTTGCCATGAAACACTACTCCCGGGATGTATTGGAAGATGAAGACAAGATTCACTTCCGCGAACGGTTCAACTACTACGACTCCAGCCGCTCCGCGCGCCGGCTGCGCATCCTGGACGTGGACATTAACGACGAGAATGACAAAGCATACGTCAACGTGGCAATCGACAACTTCCACCAGGGCGGCCTCTTCGACAGTGGCACATCCACCTACCGCCGCACCATTCCCCTGGTACGCGAGGAGGACGCGTGGAAGATCGATACCGATGACCTCTTCTACTAGAGTCGGAAACCGAGGAGTGAGCGCATAGAAAAGCGGGCTGAGAGTACACTCCTCTCTCCCGCCTTTCCTCTCTCTCCTCGCCTTTCAGGATGTGAACTATGACTGAGCAGACAATGACTGAGCAGACCACAGCCGAGTCCGGCCGCTTGGCGATGATTCGACGCCTCTATCTCTATCTCATCGCCTTCATCAGCCTGATCGCCGGGCTCTCGGCCGCCTACGGCCTGATCGAAGCGCTGATCAGACTGTGGATCCCGGACGGGGCCGTTCCGGGGCTTTCCGCCACCGGCTCGGTGCAGAGAGCCATCGCCCAGCCTGGCGGCTTTCTGATCGTCAGCGCGCCCATCTTCCTCATCCACTGGCGCTATATCCAACGCTTGGTGCTGCAACCCGGTGAATCGCGCGCGGCCCTGCGCAAGCTGTTCATCTACGCCGTACTCGCGACAACGGCATATGTCAGCGCCCGCGCCCTCTATCACATCATTGAAGGCAGCTTCCAACTCCTGCTCGGCGCCGCGCCGTCTGAGGAAGAAATGCGACCGGGCGGATGGGTGGCCCAGTTTTTCCACGCCGGCATCCATCTGATTCTATCCCTTTATTTCGCTCGCTTGCTCCGGGTTGACGGCGATCTGGGTGTCGAACTGGGCTGGGCCGGCAGTTGGCGGCGCCTTTTCCAGCTGCTTGTCGGCCTGGTTGCGCTTGGCCTGCTGCTCACCGGCGCCGCCGACGTCCTCAACTTCGTCTGGCGCGCCCTGCTGGAGCCGTTCGGCGCCGCCACCCTGGCCACGGTGGGAACCGGCTGGTGGCAGCGCGGCATTTCCGGTTCCCTTGCCGCCGTTCTCGTCGGCGGGCTGGTCTGGCGGCTGACAAACCTCTACTGGAACGCCCTCATGACCGCCCAGCCGCCCGAAGGACGCATGGCTCTGCGGCGCCTCTATCTCTATGTCGCCACCGTGCTCGCCGCCGCCATCACCCTCGTCCCGGTGGCGATGCTGTTGAGGCTGGGCGTCCTCTTCCTCTTCGGCGGCGTCGATACCGGCGATATCGACATCGATGATCTCACCACGCCCCTCGGCCTGCTGCCGGTGGGCGCGCTGGCCTGGCGCTGGCACTGGCTGCAGGTCTCCGCCGAGGCGCAGCGCTACGGCGACTCGCGCGAGAGCGAGTTCGTGCGCCGGCTCTACTACTACGCCGTCGCCGCCACCGGTCTGCTTCTTCTCTGGATCGGGCTGGTCGATCTGGTGCGGGCGCTTCTTGACCTCGCCATCATCGGCTCGATTTCGATCGAAAAGGGCTTTCGCGCCCACCAATTCTCCAGCGGAGTGAGCCTCATCGCTGTCGGCGCACCTGTCTGGTCGCTGCACTGGCGCACCGCCCAGCGCGTCGCCGAGCAGGACAACGAGGCCGGCCGCGCCGAGCGCGCCTCCTGGCCCCGCCGCGTCTACCTCTACGGCATCGCCCTGGTCGGCGCGCTCCTGATCCTCTTCGAGCTCGCGCAGGTCGTCTACCGTCTGCTTCTGTGGGTGCTTGGCGACCCCAACGCCGACTTCTTCGGTGCCGAGACGTTGGACGGCCTCGTGCGCGCCGCCACAGCCGCCGCCTTCTGGGCCGTCCACCTCCTCGCCATCCGCAACGACACCCGCATGGTCGATGAGCAGGCAGAAGCCGCCGCGCGTGAAAGCGAACACAAGGAACGCCGCCGCGACGACCTGGCGGCCCGCATCGCAGAACTGGAGACCGAACTATCAACCCTGCGCACCGAACTCGCGGAAATGGACGATGATGAGCAGGAAGCGGATGAAGAGGAGGAAAGAGACGAAGAGGCGTGAGGAGAGTGGTTCACCTCTCTTGTACCCGGAGCACCTGCTAGCGCCCTGCCTCTGCGGCAAGCTCAAGAAGCTTCCCCACCGTCCTCCAGTTTCGTGACGTACTGGTCGTCGAAAGCTTGGAGTCGAAGTAGCTGTTCGTAAGTTTGGAGCGCGCAACACCATTCGGGCAGTGCAGATAGACTTCACGCCCCACCACCGTGAACTCGTCGCCCGGCGAGCGCGCCGGTTCAAGTGCTTCAACACTGGCGCTGTCGGGCAGCTCCGCCAAGAACATCACGTGCAGTTTGTCCGTTTCCGCACCGGCTTTCACAAAGGGATTGCCCTGCGCGATCCCCTCCAGCTCCCCCGCCGTACGGACGATTACGGGTACCCGGTATCCAAAGCGGTCCAGGATAGACGCACTGATGATCGAAGAGATCTCCCCTGCATCCGCCGACCCCGTCCGAAATACGACGTTCCCACTCTGAATGTAGGTCCGGACCTCTTCGCAACCAGCGTCCACAAACAGCGTCGCCAACTCCTTCATCGACAGCTTATTCTTGCCGCCCACATTTATCCCCCGCAACAGCGCAATACTGACATCTGGCCTGCTATCCCCGGTGTTCTTTGACATGCCCACTCTCTCCTGTCCAGTCCAACGGCTTACACCCCAACATCAGAAGTCGTCCCACACCCACGGTATCACCCTCCTCATCCGGGCGGCAAACGGCAGGCGTCTATCCAAGATTCAGAGATGCGTCTGAACCTCTCTCCCTTTGCGGTCCTATCGCGTCGCGCTAAAATCACACGCATATGAGATGGCAAAGGCGAATCCCTGCATGCGTGCCGGAGAGAGGCCATGGAAACAATTACACTGACAATAACGCTGCCGCGTGAGTTGGCTGCGGAAGCCAATCAGGCCGGTCTGCTCACATCAGAATCCCTGGCAGCGTTACTGAAGCGCGAATTGCGACAGCGACGTACTGACAGTCTGTTTGCTGCCTTAGATCGGCTTGACCAGAAGAACACAGACATCCCCGATATAGACGAGATTTCCACCGAAATCGCCGTCGCTCGGGCGGAAAGGCGCCGCCCTGCAAACCTCGGCACAGTAGGTGCAAGAAGCTAAGGCCCCTTGACATTTCCCTTCCACCCGGCCATCCCACCATAGGGGCACCCCTTGTGGGTGCCCTCGTGGTTGCCCCACCCGTGGGAGCTTCGCGAAACTGCAGATATCATCCCCCATGTTTTCATGTACCCGTCTGCAGCATCGTCAAACCGCCCTATGGCGCCCGACGTGTGATCCCGGCGACCCCTTCTTCACGCCATGACTTTGTGCGGCCACCGTATATCATGACGTATACTCAGGAGGTAAGAAGATCGACCGCGTGCCCTACGCCCTGCACTGGAGACTTCACACATGCAGCAATCCCCCACCCATGTCGTACACGTCCAACAAGCCCAGGAGCGCCTGGAACGCCTCCTCCGTGACCATCAGGCCGGAGACCCCTTCGCACCCGTCACCGTCGTCGTACCAACAACCTATGCCGGCCTCTACCTGCGCCGCGACATCGGCAGGCGCGGTCTTGTCAACGTCCGTTTCATGCCGCTCCCCCGCCTCGCAGAGCTGCTCGGAGCCTCCAGCCTGGCCGCCGCTGGCCGCAGCCCCCTCAAACCCGCCATCGAATTCGCCGCCGTGCGCCGCGCAGCCAAAGAGGCCGCAGGCGAGCTCGAACCCTTCCGCACCCATCCCTCCTTTCACGCCCGTCTGCGCGTGACATTCCGAGACCTGGTTCGCGCCGCGCCCAACGTCCTCGCCGCGCTTGAACGCCTTGGCGGGATTTCCGGCGAGATCGCCCGCCTGTTTTCACGTTATCGTGACTTCACCGCCGCCTACTACGACCGCGAAATGCTCGCCGATGCCGCCGCAGACGCCGTGAGGACGGGCGCCGCCGCCACCGCCCTTTCCGCGCTCGGCCCCGTAATCGCCTACCTGCCGCGCACGCTGACGCCCGCCGAGCAGCGCCTGTACGACGCGCTCCGCGACGCACGAAAATGCGCATCCGTCCTTGGCGCTACCGGCGATCCCGAGGCCGACACCCTCCTGCCCAACAACGCCTCGCCC
>WTGY01000147.1 GCA_011523365.1 Caldilineaceae bacterium | reverse complement strand
GCCCTGCCCCGCACAGCCCAGCCCGGCATAGCAGAGCCCGGCATAGCAGAGCCCGGCATAGCAGAGCCCGGCCCGGCTGTCCAGCTTGACGCCGCGCCGTGATCCTGGCGTCCGTCCGACGCGCGGCACACCCGACAGGGATTCAGGGAATTTCAACGGCGATTACGGGGATTAACTGCGGCCAGCTAAGCAGGCTAGGCCAGCGCAGTTAATCCCTGTAAATCACTTTGATCCCATCAATCCCTGTCCGCCGCGCCGGGTGATTCGCCAACCTACCCAAAACCGGTCCGCGCCGCCGTTAACTTTTCAACCGCCCTGTTGTACACTTCAAACGCAGTTCCCAATCAAAAACGCCCGGCAGCGCAAGCAACGCCCCAGGCTTGACTCACGAGGAGAATCCCCCCATGAAAGCCCCGCAGCCTAACACAGACCGCCTCGATCAGGTAGAGAAGCTTCTCGCCGATATCGCCAAACGGCAGGAAAACACGGAACGCCTCGCCCGCACGACATTGCAAGCGATCGGCGAAACCGGCCAACTCATCGCCGCAACAGGCAAACTGGTTGCCGACAACGCCAATCAGCTCGCCGAAGCAATCAAAATGACCACCGACAACACCGAACGTCTGGACCGCGCCGAACAACTGATATTCGGCAACGCCGAACGCCTGGACCACATCGAACAACATCTCGCCGATGCCGCCCGCAATATCGCATTCATGAACGCGCAAATGAGAGGTCACACCTCTCAACCCGTGCCACCCGCCCATCAGGCCCCGGACCAGCAGTAACGTCAGCCAGGACCAGCCAAACAAAGGCAGCAAAACGGCGGCGATCGCATCAGGTCGCCGCCGTCGCATTTCAAACCAACCTCCCATCCTCCACACAGCCCGGCCGACAGGGATTCAGGCGATTTCAACTGCGATAACTGTGATTGACTGCGCTGGCTGAACTGGCTGCGGTAATCACAATTATCATTCAAATCACATAAATCAACCTGAATTCGGAGTAAACGGGCGCCTAACCAAGCTGGTAGAATGGAAGTTCGACAACCAAAATTCCCCAGCAAAGAAAGGCACTCATAGATGAGTATACTTGAACTGTTCGGTGATGTCGATGATTTCTGTCAGTGGCTGAGTAGCTGGGAGGATGCGAAGGGTTTGGGCTGACTGGTAAGCGAGGGCCAGCCCCGCGTTTGAGCTTGAGTGAAGTCATCACGATTCTGATCCACTTTCATCTGTCGCATTATCGCAATTTCATAGCCTACTTTATTCAGCATGTGTGTGTGCATTTGCACAGTAAATTCCCTGCTCTGGTCAGTTGTACGCGTTATGTGGAGATGATTCCAACGGCTATCTTTCCCAAGCTCTCTTCGAACAACTCTTCGCGCAAGGACTGCAACTGATCACCCCGATTCGCAAAAACATGCAGAATCGACTCGTCCTTTTCCAAGACAAGCTGCTGATACGCAAGCGTTTCATCATCGAAACCATCGTTGACCAACTCAAAAATGTCTCCCAGATTGAACACGCCCGACACCGCAGCGCCACCAACTTTCTCGTCAACCTCATCGCCGGCCTGATTGTCTACACTTGGCAACCCAACAAGCCGTCCCTACATCTCTCCGAAAATGAGTGGGCCCTGGTGCCAACCAACATCTAACTCCGAACTCAGGTAAATAGGAAATCAGGAAACTCACCCCCTATGGAAGTGCGACCGAAGGCTTGCGGCCTGCGTTGATCAACGTAAACTGTTGCCAATATCTCCTCAGGTAGTTTCGTACGACAAGGAGGGCAAATCCATTGCTGGCCTGCTATTAGCTCTGGCAAAAGAAATCTCCATCCGCGGCGGGGCACGGTGAACATCCATTCTTGGTCCGCAAAGTGACGAGAAGAACACGAAGGGCATACCGTGTATTCTGTGCGAGCCTGCGCGGCCCTCCGTGGATCAGCCGCACTTTGCTCCCGCAATTCGCTATTTTGACAAATGTCAACGAACCCCGGCCACTGCAGTAATCCACCGCAGTTGACAACTACCGAATTTGCGATTAGCCTAGTCTCGGACTGCACACAAGCCTGTGCACGTACCGCTCGCAGAACGCGGATAGCGCTCACCCGTTCTCACCCGCCCGGCGCGCTCCACTTTCAACTCGTCAAGCAACTCTATCCAGAGACCAGTGATGTCTGCCTCACACTCAAAGAGTCCCTGCGCTCGCTTCCGCACTTCGTACAGCCTGCTCCTGCTCCTGCCCTTTCTCGCCTCCGCACTCGCCGGCTGCCTCACCCCCGTCCGCGCCGTCCCCACGCCGACGCCCTGGCCCACGCCGGTGCCCTCGGAGCAGAAGCGATATACCGTAACTCGCGGCACCATCGAAGACCGCTTCCAAATCATCGCCGAAGTCGCCCCGCTACGCTGGGAACCGCTCGCCTTTGCCGTCGACGGCAAACTCGGCTCCGTCCTCGTAAACGAGGGCGAACCGGCCGAAGAGGGCCAGATCCTCGCCGAACTCATCATGCCCGACCTGCTCGAACAGCTGGAGCAGGCCCGCCTAGACCTCTCCCGCGCCGAAAGCGTCCTCTGGGTCTACGAAAACGAGCTCACCTTCGATCTCGAAAGAGCCCAATTGGAGGCCCGCCGCGCCGAGCTGCTCCTGCAGCAGGCCCGCGAGGCCGGTGACACCACCGAGATCGCCCTTCAGGAAGTAGCCCTGCAAATCGCCCAAGTCAACCTGCGCGAAATCGAAAGCCGTGTCGACCCATCCCTGGAACAGGCCGTCGCACGCGCCAAATTGGCCGTCGCCGCCCTCGAACGCCAGGTCGAGGAACGCCGTATCCGCGCACCCTTTACCGGCCAGGTCGTCGCCGTTGGCATCGGCCTCAACAGCATGCGCGGCCCCCTCGAACCGCCCCAGCGCCGCGCCGACGTGCCCGCCTTCTCCCCCTTCATTGTCATCGTTGAACCCGAACCCGTGGAGCTGATCGTCTCCAGTCAGGCCGCGCGCGCCGCCGACCTCGTAATCGGCAAAGAGGTCACCGCCATACATCGCTGGGCACAGGACCAGCCCTTCCCCGTGCACGTCGCCCAGCTGCCCACCATCTCCTCCGGCGATCGTTTTATCCCCGGTTTTCCCGGCTCCATCCACCTCTCCGTTGAAGGCGAAACGCCCCCGCTCGTCGCCGGAGAGTTTATCAACATCCAGGTCGTCGCCGCCGTGCGCGACGACACGCTCCTGCTGCCCGACGCCGCCGTGCGCCGCTTCGGTGGCCGTACCTTTGTCGTTGTCCAGGATGGCGACCGCCAGCGTCGTATCGACATCCGTACCGGGCTCGAAAGCCAGGGTATGGTCGAAGTGCTGGAAGGTCTCGAAGAGGGCGATGTCATCTTAGGTCGATAAATGCCCAACCGTCTCCCCTTTCTCGGGCTGGCGCTCCGCCGCCTGTTTAGCAGACCCAGCCTGACCCTGTTGTCCCTCCTCAGTATCGTTCTGGCAATCGGCATGGTTGCCAGCATACCCGTCTTCTCACAGGGGGTCTCCTACCTGCTGCTCCAGGACGAGCTCGCCCACATCGGCTCCACTTTCCACCGTCCCCCCCTCACCATGCGTTTCTACTTTATCGTCCCCAAGACCGCCGCCCTGCCCCTCGACAGCGCCCTGCGCCTCGAACACGACTTTCGCCGTATCGTCGAAAGAGAGACAGGCCTCTCTGTTGCCGAAACGTTGACCTACGTCGCCAGCCCCGGCATGACCATCCAGCCCGCAACCGGCGACACTTCCTACACCAACCTCAAAGAAAACATTATCGTCGAGAATATCCAGTTCGCCGTCGTCACCGATATCCGCGACCGCATCGACATCGTCGAGGGCCTCCCCTTCGGCACCGAAACCGCCGACGGCACCGTCAACGTCTGGATGTTTGAAGAAAAGGCTACCGAGCTGGGCTTCCAGGTCGGTGAGACCTACCATATGGTCGAAGGAGCCAGCGGAAACGAGATACCCATCACCGTTGCCGGAGTCTGGAAGCCGGCTGAACTCTCCGACTTCTACTGGTCCGCCACCACCATCTCCTGGCGCAAACTCCTGCTCGTCACCGATAACACCTATCGCCGTTCCGTCGAGCCCGCCGTCAGCCGCCGCACCGGCATCGCCGTCTGGTACCTCAACCCCGACGAAGAATCGCTGAAACTCCATCAGGCCGATTCCGTCGCCAATGGACTCCGTACAGTGCCGGGCCGGGCCGATCTGCGCTTCACCGGCACCAAAATGGATGTCTCGCCTGAGTTGCCTCTGAATCGCTACCTGCAGCGAAGGGCCAGCCTGTCCGCACTCCTCGTCGGCTTCAGCCTGCCCGCCCTCGGTCTCCTCCTCTTCTTCCTCTGGATTCTCTCGCACGTCACCGCCCAGTTCCAGCAGGAAGAGGTTGCCATCCTCGCCTCACGCGGCGCCGGACGCCGCTTCGTCGCCCTCCTCATCCTTCTCGAATCTTTTCTCCTTCTCATTGTCGGCATCCCACTCGGGCTCGGCGCCGGTTATATCATGGCCCGCGCCATGGGATTGGCCTCCGGTTTCCTCTCCTTCACCCCCCGTGCCGGGATCCCCGCCACCATCTTTGAAGTAGACTGGCGGCTCATCGGCATAGCCGTATTGCTCCTCCTCCTGGCGCGCGGCATCCCTGCCCTGCGCGCCGCCCGCGGCGGCATCGTCCAGCACCTGCGCGCCCGCTCCCGCCCGCACGCCGCCATTACCACCCTTCTGCTCATCGGCGACGGCGCCCTCATCGTCCTTTCCTGGTATGCCTACCGCCAGCTTAGCCAGCGCGGCACACTCGGCATTATCGGCTGGGAGCCCAGCGGCGATCCCTTCCGCGACCCGCTCCTGCTCCTCACGCCATCGCTCTTCGTCTTTACCTCAGCACTCGTCCTGACCCATCTATTTCCCCTGCTCATGGGGCCTGCCGATCGCCTTGGAAACCGTCTCCGCTCTTTCGTCGCCTACATGGGCCTCACCCAGCTGCACCGCCAGGGCAGGCACTACTCCGGCAGCCTCTTCCTAACCATGGTCTGTCTCAGTCTCGGCGCCTTCTACGCTTCGATGGCCCTCAGCCTTGACCAGTGGCTCGCCGACCGCATCCACTACCAGGTCGGCGCCGACTTCCGCTTCCAGCAGGGCATCCCCCCTCCCGCCATGGGCGGCCCTGCCCTACCCGACGAGGAGCCAGATCCCGAAGTAGTCAGCGCATGGCTCTTGCCCGTTGACGACTACAAGGGTATCCCCGGGGTCGATGACGCAACCCGCGTCGCCGTCTTCAAAACCAACACAAGCGTATCCCGCCAGATCGACGCCGTCTTTCTCGGCATCGACCGTTTCGACTTTCCCCGCATTGCCTTTCACCGTTCCGACTTCAATTACGCTCCCCTCGGCGAAATGATGAATCGACTCGGCATGTATCCCAACGGGATCCTCGTCTCCCGCAACTTTCTGCGCCGCAGCCGTCTCCTCGAAGGCCAGACCACCAAGCTGACCATGTCGATCAACTACGGCTCCTTCGAACACGAATTCCTCATCGTCGGCGCTTACGACTACTTCCCCACCGCCTACCCCGAGGATACCGAAGTCTTTGTCGGCAACCTGGACTATGTTTTCAGTCAGGTCGGGGACGAAAGCCTGCACCAGATCTGGATGAAGACCAACGATGAAGCCGTCCCCCAGACAATCGTCGACAGCCTCATCGAACTTGGCATCTGGCCCATCCGCATCCGCGACGCCCGCGCCCTCCTCACGCTCGACGAGGAAAGAGTCGAGCGTATCGGCCTTTACGGCATTCTGTCCGTCGGCTTCCTCGCCTCCACCCTGCTTGCCAGCCTCGGGCTCCTGGTCTACACCTATGCATCCCTCCAGGGGCGCCTGCAGCAGATCAGCGTCATGCGCGCCGTCGGCCTCAAAACCAGGCTCGTCCTCGCCATGGTCGGCGTCGAATACCTGGGCGTAATCCTTTTCGGCGTCCTTTGGGGCGTGGCCATCGGCGTCGCCACCGCCTGGCTCTTCGTGCCCTTCTTCCGCGTTAGCGGCGATCCCATCTTTGCCCTGCCCCCCTTCGTGCGTCATATCGCCTGGGGCCAGATCGGCATACTCGCGCTCGTATTCGGCACCGCCCTATTGGGTTCCCAGACCGTAATCCTCTATTGGAGCACGCGTCGCGATCTCTTCCAGGTACTGCGCATGGGACAGAGGGAGTAGCAGCATGACCCAAACCGCCGCCGCAGACGGAACATCCCTTGTCGTCTGCGACAATCTGGTCAAAATCTATCAGATCGATGAAATCGAAGTCGTCGCTCTACAGGGCCTCGATCTCGAAATCCGCCGCGGCGAGATGATGGCCATCATCGGCGCCAGCGGCAGCGGCAAGTCCTCCCTCCTCAACATCATCGGCGGCCTCGACCGTCCCTCCGCCGGCCAGATCACCGTCAACGGCCGCAACCTGCTCAAGGCGCCCGATAAGGAGCTCGAGGACTACCGCCTCAACGACGTCGGCTTCGTCTGGCAGCAGTCATCCCGCAACCTCATCCCCTACCTGACCGCCCAGGAAAACGTCGAGCTCCCCATGATCGCAGCCCGCGAACAGGCCGCGCCCCCCGCAGAGCGCGCACGCGAGCTCCTCGACGCCGTCGGACTGCTCAGCCACAGCCACCACCGCCTGGCGCAACTCTCCGGCGGACAGCAGCAGCGCGTCGCCATCGCCGTCGCCCTCGCCAACCAACCCCAGATCCTCCTCGCCGATGAGCCCACCGGCGAGGTCGATTCGGTCACCGCCAACCAGATCTGGCAGCTCCTGCGCGACCTCAACCGCCGCTTCAACCTCACCAGCATCATCGTCAGCCACGACCGCGACATCGCTCGCATCGTCGACCGCGTAATCGGCATCCGCGACGGCAAAATCAGCACCGAGATCGTGCGCCAATCCCAGTCCGGCCTGCTTGATGACCAGCTGTCCGCCGCGCTGGACGGCGCCGAGAACGTCTCGCTCGCCACCAATGAACCAGTTGAGGCGGCCGGCAGCGCTTCCCTCCAGCTCGAAGAGCGCGTCGTACTCGATGCCGTCGGCCGGCTGCAGATGCCCCATGAGTATCTGGAACAGCGCGGCATCGGGCGCCGAGCGGTCGTCCAACTGGTCGAAGATGGTATCCTCATCCGCCAGGCACAGGAGCAGCTCGCCTTTTCCGGCGATGCCGGCGCATCACGCGCCTACCTCGGCGAGGAGGACGACCTGTCCGCCTGGGAACAGGACCCGACGCCCCGCCGCAGCCGCCCGTGGTGGCGCAGGCTCCTGCTGGGCGCCCCCCGCGAAGTTGAAGAAACGCCGGACGCAGACCAGGCTGACAATCCCTGGGCCAGAGGCGTAGCCTCCTCTCCGGAAGACAGCCTCGATACGCCCGCAGACAGTTCTCGCGAAACGCTTCAGTGGAACAGTGACGCCGCCACGCGCGCCGCCTTCGCGCCGCAGGACTCTACCCCCGAGCCCAGCCACTCCCCTGCCGAATCCGGTGACTTGGTGATTTCGGAATTCTACAGAGGACCACTGGTACAAGTAAGCGATCTCCAGCGCGTCTACTCCGTAGGCGACCAGTCCGTCTATGCCCTCCGCGGCATCGATCTGACCGTTCCCCGCCGCTGCTTCGCACTCTTTCGCGGCCGTTCCGGCTCCGGCAAAACGACGCTCCTCAACCTGATCGGCAGCCTCGACACGCCCACCGCAGGCCGCGTCTCCCTCTTCGGCCAGGACATCGACAGGCTGACCGCCGACCAATGCGCCCAGATCCGCCAGCACTATATCGGCTTCGTCTTTCAGGCCTTCTCCCTCATCCCAACCCTGTCGGCCCAGGAAAATGTCGAGATGACCCTCCGTATCCTCGGCCAGTCCGCCGCCGACCGCCGCCGCCGCGCCGCCTACTGCCTGTCACTGGTGGGCCTCGGCCGCTGGGCCGATCACAGACCCTTTGAAATGTCGGGCGGCCAGCAGCAGCGTCTCTCCATCGCCCGCGCCCTCGCCCACGGCCCCGCCATGCTCATCGCTGACGAGCCCACCAGCGACCTCGACAGCGAGACCGGCCGCCAGATCCTCGAACTCTTCGCACAGCTCGTCGCCGAGCAGGGCATCACCGTCCTCATGGCCAGCCACGATCCCACCAGCGACGACTTTGCCACCGAGGTATACGAGCTCCAGGACGGCGAAATCGCCAACCACATCACCAACGGCCGCTCCAACTAAAACTCATCAACCATGACTCACAATGGTGAAACGCGTCCCCCTCCCCAACCCAACCACCAATCAATCGTCGCTACCACTAACCACTGACCACTGACCACTGCAGTTGTGCGGTCGGGCCTATTCGGCCCTCCCTTGTGCGGGGGC
>WTGY01000209.1 GCA_011523365.1 Caldilineaceae bacterium | reverse complement strand
GCCCTCCCTTGTGCGGGGGCTCCGCCCCCGCAACGCCCCCCCCAACAACATGCCTTGCCACCCATGCGCCGCGGTGCCAGCATATCCCTCATCGACCGAGTGCGCCCCCAACCCGGTCCCGCACCATCGACCCCTCGCGAGCCAACAGAAGTCCAACGACCAACCCCATCACACTCCAATACGCGCGACAGCAATCCAGAAAATCCGTAGTCTCAATCCTGCAAATCCTGATTCACACAAGAAGCGCCCCACATCCCGTAGGGGCACCCCTCGTGGGTGCCCTCGTACGCGCCACGACTGCCTTTCCCCCGCCTTCCCCATCCACCTGTAGAGGGCACCCCTTGTGGGTGCCCTCGAACACACGCCCAATCTGAACCGCGCCTCCAGGCGGCCCGCAGCACGTCAAAGACCCCATCTTCGCTGCCCTACGTGAATAAGATGATCTTCTTCGCGACCCTTCGCGACCCTTCGCGGATAAACTGTATCTTTACTCATTTTTCGGCTATGATTAAGCGATCTCAAGAACCGTGCACGGCGCGCTGCTTCTTAACCTGGATCAAGACTATGCCTGACAATCAGACCGGTCTGCTGCTACGCATCTCGGACGAAGACAACGTCTACGTCCTGCTCCGTAGCGTGAACGCGGGCACATGTTTGCTACTTGGCGAACAAACGGTCATTGTCGAGAACCCGCTCGGGCTGGGACACAAAATCGCCGCCCGCAGCATCGCCATTGGCGAAAAAATCGTCAAATACGGCGCGCCCATCGGCTCTGCCACGCGCGACATCCGCGCCGGCGAGCATGTCCACCTGCACAATATCACGAGCGACTACATTCCCACCTACACGCTGAATTCGGAGACCGACTGAACCGGCAGAGGAGCGACAGTATGTCTGCGAAAACCGAATTTCAAGGTTTCCTGCGGCAGGACGGCCGCAAAGGCATCCGCAACACGGTCCTGGTCGTCTATCTGGTCGAATGCGCCCACCACGTCGCCCGCGAAATCGTCTATCCCTACCGTAAGCAGGGCGTCCATCTAATCGGGTTCAGCGGCTGTTACCCCAACCAGTATGCCTTCGACATGATGGCCCGGCTCTGTACCCATCCCAACACTGGCGCCGTCCTCCTCGTCTCATTGGGCTGCGAAAGTTTCGACCGCCACGGCCTGCAGCAGCGCGTCAGCGAAAGCGGCCGCCCGGTCGAAACACTGGTCATCCAGGAACGAGGAGGTACGCTCACCACCGTCGACCAGGGCTTGGCCTGGCTGCAAGAAACGCTGACTGAACTCGAAGAGACCACGACGCACGTGCCGATGTCGGTGGATGAACTGGTCGTCGGCGCCATCTGCGGCGGTTCCGACGCCACTAGCGGCATCACCGCCAACCCGGCCATCGGTCGCTGCTTTGATCTTCTGGTCGAGTACAACGCCAGCGCCATCTTCGAAGAAGGAGGCGAGTTGATCGGCTGCGAGCAGATCATGGCCGGCCGCGCCGTCACCCCGGCACTCGGAGAAGAGATCCTCTCAACTATGGAGAAGACAGCCCGCTACTACACCACCATGGGTCACGGCAGCTTCGCCGTCGGCAATGCCGACGGCGGCCTGACCACCGTCGAAGAGAAGTCTATGGGGGCCTACGCCAAGAGCGGCTCTTCACCGATTCGGGGACTGATCAAACCCGGCGACGTGCCCACGTCCGGCGGCCTCTACCTGCTCGATATCGTACCCGACGGCGGCACCCGCTTCGGCTTCCCCAACATCAACGACACCGCCGAAATCGCAGAACTGATCGCCTGCGGCGCCCATCTGACCCTCTTCTCGACCGGACGCGGCTCGGTCGTGGGTTCAGCCATTTCACCCGTCGTCAAAATCTGCGCCAACCCCGAAACCTACCGCCGTATGGCCGGCGACATGGACGTGGACGCCGGCCGTATTCTGGAAGGCCGGGCGACGCTGGACGAAGTGGGACAGGAAATCTTCTCGCAGGTGCTTGAGGTTGCCGGCGGCGCACCCACCAAATCCGAAAACCTCGGCCACCAGGAGTTTGTCCTGACCTACAAGACCTTCGAACCAATCGGTCCCGCCTGTCTCCCGGTGTAGCTTCCCTTGCTTTCCAACAGCCGCACCCGCCAGCCAACTCGACATCTAGGCCTTGCTCAACCGGCCCATCTTCCTGAAAATGCCGGGACGAACATTGCTGCAAAGCGATCTGTTCCGGCCCGCAGCCAGACGCATTTCAAAGAGACCTGTATCCTGATGAATGACCTACTAGCCCAATGCGTCGAGGCTCTGCCATGACCGCCGATTTCCAGGCCCCGCCTCGGCAGGCAGACTCCCCCGACCGTTCTGAAACGCCGGCGCCAGCCGATTTCGGTACCAGGCGAACAGCCCGACAGTACCTGGGCCTCACCGCACGCGGCTTCGCCATGGGCTGCGCCGACATCGTGCCCGGAGTCTCCGGCGGCACCATGGCCTTCATTCTCGGCATCTACGAAGAGCTCGTGATGAGCATTCGCGCCGGTGCACGCCGCCCTTTTTGGCACGCGCTACTGCGTCTGAACCTCCCCGCCGCTCTGGATGCAGTAAACGCCCGCTTTCTCCTCGCCGTCCTCGCCGGCATCGCCATTGCCGTCCTCACCCTCGCCTCTTGGCTCGAGTGGGTCCTGGAGCACCACCCTGTCCTCATCTGGAGCTTCTTCTTCGGCCTTGTCTTCGCCTCAATCGTCAGCGTCCGCAAACGCATCCAATCCTGGAACGCCGCGCTCTTCGCCGCGCTGGCCGCTGGCGCTGTCGGCGCCTACTTCGTGGTCGGTGCCGTCCCCGTGCAGACCCCTGAAGCCACCTGGTTCCTCTTCCTCAGCGGCATGCTGGCCATCTGTGCCATGATCCTCCCCGGCATCTCCGGCTCCTTCATCCTCGTTCTCCTCGGCAAATACCAGTTCGTGCTCGCCGCCGTGAACCAGCGCGATATAGCCAGTCTGGCCACCGTCGGCGCCGGCGCCGTCGTCGGCATCGTCACCTTCGCCCAAATCCTGGCCTGGCTCTTCAAGCGCTACCACGACGCCACCATCGCAGTTCTAATTGGACTAATGGCCGGCAGCCTGCGCAAAATCTGGCCCTGGAAGGAAACCGTCGCCTCCATAATCGATCGCCACGGCGAGATCCTGCCCACAGTGCAACAAAACCACCTGCCCCCCGCCTTGACCGGAGAAGTCTTTCTGGCGCTCACACTAGCCGTCGCCGGCTTCGCCCTCGTCATGGTCCTGGACCGACTCAACCCGTAGGGGCACCCCTCGTGGGTGCCCTCGTACGCGCCTCAAACTCTCGCCCCCACTTTCCCCATCCACCGTAGGGGCACCCCTTGTGGGTGCCCTCGTGGGTGCCCTGTTGATTGCCCCGCACGCGGGCCCTCCGCGAGACTTCGCGGATCCAAGAAAGACGTTCTTCGCGCCCCTTCGCGTGCCTTCGCGGATAAATTGTCTTTGTCTGCCTGTGCATTCAAAAGGAGATAAACGGGGAACTACAAGAATCAAGAACCAACCTTAACAGCCTGCTCCTCCTCCAACCGCACCGGCACCGTCCGCCGCGGCTCCCTCACCCAAAACACCATCAGAACAAGCGCCACAACCCCCACCACCAGCGCAACACTGAACAGGGCCGTATAACCCAGCGCACCTGCAAGCCAGCCCCCCAGAATCGGCGCGCCAACTAAAATCGGCGCCAACAACGTGTTTGTCAGCCCGATATACGTCGGCCGGTCCTCCGGCGCACTGAACTCCAATATGATCGGCAACGAAGAGGTGTGATCTGCAGCCAGAAAGGTCCCCAGAAATACGAAAGTTACCACCAGTCCAATAGGCACGGTACCCAGAGCGTAAGGCGAAATAACCGGTCCAGCCGCCTCCCCAACGGCGGCCGCGCGACCGATAACCAGCGCACTAAGCGGCGCAACCACGACAAAAAAAGCCGCCCCCGCCAGCACCGTCTTATGACCGACCCGGTCGGCCAGCATTCCGCACAGCGGGTTGAGCACCGCCTGCGTCCCCACCAGCACCGCCGTCAGCAGGCCAACGCCTCTACCGTCAAGAGCAAACATCTCCGTCCCGTAGACCGCGAAGAATCCCGCGCTCATCCCGCCCAGATTCACCATCGACTTGCTTATCAGGTAGCGGCGATAGTTGATGTCACGCTTCAACACCGTTGTCACGCGGCCCAGGTAACGGATCAGAGGGGCCGCCTTCTTCGTCACCTCGCTGACTGGCTCCCGCGTTGCGGCCAGCCCCATCCACGAAATAACCACAAATGCGAAGGCAATAAAAAATAGTAGGGCGAAGTTTCCGGGGAACGCCCGACTGACTAGAATCCGCCCCACGAAATAGGCGCCGACTACCCCCATCAGCTGTCCCAGCCCGTGGCCCAACCCCAGCCAGATACCACGCCGCCGCACAGGAATGACCTTCGCAATCATGTCCAGCCACGGCGGCGTCCCCAGCCCTGCACCCGACGCGGCCATGCCAATGCCCACCAGCACCGCAATCAGTGCAACTGTTGGGCTTTCAATTGCAAAAAAGAGGATTGCCAGACCGATCAGCAGATACGGCAGCCGCTCGAGGAAGAAGCCGATGACCATCACGAACGGCTTCTTGTAGGGCATGCTCTCGGCCCAGTTGGCAGTCAGCAGTTGGGGAAGGTAGAGGCCCAGCGACCACATCGCCGGCACAAGACCGATCACGAGTTTGGAATCGGTCAACTGGCTCACCAACACCGGGACCACAGTCTCCCTGGAAATGAAACTGATGCCCAGCGTGATGAAAGTTATGTCCCACAGACTAACGGAGAAATTCCAGGTTGTGTCGCCGTCACCGCGCCCCATCGCTGCCGGCCTCGTCTACATCTGAGTAAGGCCGGAAACCCCGTACCATCAGTCCCTGAGGCTCGTCTTCGCGGCGGGCTTGGTGCGCCCGACTCTCAGCTTCGGCGCGGTTGGAGGTTGTCGTCGCCCGGATGATGGCGAAATCATCGGGGCGCCGGTAGCGGTTGATAAAGACAGGCCGCGGCCTGTCCGAGTGGTTCTGCTTGGAGCCGTGCACTGTCTTGACGTGGAAAAAGATCGAATCGCCTGCCTGCCCGGTGACCGGCAGCGCAGCCTCCCAGGGCCACTCGTCCTCGTCCAAGCCCAGGTGAGAAAAAGTATCTACATGTTCGAGCTGGCCCTGCTTATGTGTGCCAGGCACGACGTGCAAAGCGCCGTTCACCAGGTCCGTGTCTACCACGTACGTCAGGATCCCGACCGGCCCTTCAAACCGGTGCTCAAAATAGGCCGAATCCTGGTGCAGATGCTTGGGATGCCCTCCCACCGGCTCCTTGACCAGCGACTGCCCCTGTCCGAACAGTTCAATATTGGGCCCCAAAATCGCTTCGAGAATGTCGAGCGCAGTCGGGTCCATCGCCGCACGCAGAAACGCCGCGCTTGTGGTGTAGCTGATGCCGACAGTCATAATCTGCTTATCCCTGCTGTACCCGTCCGGCGCAGGGATAAACAGCGAGCCGTTTGGCGAAACCCAGCCCTCCGGTTTTCTTTCCGCCCGGTCGAGCATCTCGATCGACTGCCGGACCGTCGCGCCGATGTCCGCCGCCATCTCCTCGATATAGGGCTTCATCAGACCCCGGACGACCAGGCAGCCATGCTCGCGGTAGATCGCCGCGGCCGCGGCTACGTCCAGATCTTCAACCGACACCGATATCTCGTCGGCTGTAATCTTCGGTTCCATCACGAACGCGGACATGGGCGTTTCCTCTAAAACAGGTTGTCGGGCGTCGTCGTCGGACACCAGCGGTGCGCACTCAGATAGTCCAGCGCTATGTTAAGTGCCTCGCTCGTCCCAATGCGTCGCAGAGCATCCACGGCATGGGCGCGAACATAGCGGTTCTCGTCGCGCAAAGCCGCCTGCAGAGCCGGCAGGGCTCCGGCCGACCTGGACCCAAGACGAAGCAGCGACAGAGCCGCCGTAAATCGCACCTGGTCGTCGTCGTCCCGCAATCCATGCTCCAGCGCCGGCAGCGTCAACTCAACAGGCTCCTTGAGCAGCCCCAGTGCCTCCACCGCACTGCGCCGCACCACAACCGATTGGTCCGAGACTGCCTTGGCCACCGCTCCGGTACTCTCGGCGTCCGCCTTTCCCAGCTCACCCAGAACAAAAGCCGCATGCATTCGCGCCGCCTCGCTCTCGTGCCCCATCGCATCCAACAAGACCTCCTGGGCTGCAGCGCCAACCTCGCTCAGACCGTAGCCTGCATTGCGAGAGGCGGTGGCGTTGCCGCTGGTGAGAGCCCCGTCAAGTGAAGGAATGGCCTCTACACCATACGCCGCCAGCCGGTAGGCGGAGTCTACCCCCTCCGGTTCATACCTGGAAGACAGTTTCTCGGCCAATTCGGAAACTGTCGTCTCCTCAGTCCCCTGTCCGTTCGACTGCGAAGCATTTGGCGCGGCCCTGTTCCCCGCCGCCCAGGACTCACCGCGATGCCAGCGCCACTGGTGCCCCCACAACACGTTGTGATCTACCGGAGCATCTTCAACCGGCGCCCATCCAGCCTCCTTGTTGTTCCAGGCCGGGCCGGTAGGAGCATTCATCCGCACAAACTGAAACTTCATCATCGCCCGCGTCTTCTGAGAAAGGTTGGCTCCGCCTCTGTGCCACAGATCATAGTGAATCAGCGCAAATGTGCCTTCCGGCCCTTCCATGTAAACCGGCGTCTCCGTCTCGTCACCTGCTCGTTTCGTATAGTACTGGGACCCCGATAGCAGGCCTGACGGCCCCATCTCCTCGTCCACCGCCTGGGGGTAATAGAAGATCATCGCCCACCAGTTATGGTGATTGCGCACCTTCTGGTGCCCCCAGTAGCTGTCCTTGTGCCACGTCTGCACCTTGCGCCCGGGATACGTGAAGTGACAGTGCCGGTGCGGATGTATCGTATAGTCAGGCCCGACTACGCTCGTCAGCGCACCCCGTACAACCCGATTCTGAATGATGTCACCGACCTCACTGAACCGCGGCAAGATATTGTTGCCGGGATTGCCCTCCTTTTCCATCGCTTCGTTCAATTTGGCGTTCAGCCTCTCATGGAACTCCTTCGGGAAGTCGGTCCG
Organism: Caldilineaceae bacterium; assembly: GCA_011523365.1. Classification (GTDB taxonomy): domain Bacteria; phylum Chloroflexota; class Anaerolineae; order Caldilineales; family Caldilineaceae; genus Bin5. The sequence continues at coordinate 1,333 of WTGY01000209.1, read as the reverse complement.
CAGGACAAGGTAGCCGCGGGAAATGAACTGCCGCATCTGCTCATCATTCAGAAGATAGTTCGAAACGCTCATTTTGCTTCCCTTCTTCGTAGGTACAGAGGTACAACGCTACCTGTTCCACTGTGCACCAAAGCCGATTCGAGCCGCGCCGCAAGCAATATCAATGCAATTCAGCCCTGCGCGGGCAGACCGCACCGCACGCCGTTCTTTACTATTGGGATCGCCTGCCCCCACAAACCCGTCCCCTCGCGATTCATGATCGGTTCCGCCGAATACTGTGCCAGATAACACCGCCGGATTCTCGACGTCCTGTTCGGCCCGCTGCGGTGAAATGTGCGGCTGCTGAATACCACGATACTGCCGGCCGGAACCAGAGCCGGGACGCCCGGGTTGTCTCCCTGGTAACCAATCTTGTCATTGCTTCCCATTTCGATTTCATGGTCGTACAGGTCGTCCGGCGTCATCCCGATCGCCGAAAACGGCAGGACCGATACCGTTCCGTTCTCAATCGACATATCGTCCAGCGCGCACCAACACGACAGGTAGGGCCTGTGGTAATGTCCCACGTAACCGGAGTCCTGGTGCCAGCCGAACTTCGTGCCTACCTCTGCGAACTTGACCACATACTGCTCGTGAAACAAAAAGGCATTCTCGCCCAGCGTCGCCCTGCAAACGTCCGCCATCAGGTCGCCGAACAGAAAATCCGAAATGGTCGGACTCTCCAACCCCATCCGGCTGATAAAATACCGTTTCTTATAGTGATTGAGTCCCTGAACCTTCACCCCCTTGGCCTCCATCTCAGCGTCGTACCGGCCAATATAACGCTGACACTCCGCCCTCAGTCCCTCCACCTGCTCCGAAGGAATGACGTTCTCCAGGAAAAAGTACCCCTCGTTGCGGTATTGCGCTCGCTGTACTTCAGATATGTGCATGGAAGACCTCAGTTTTCAGTGCTTTATATTCTTGGCCCAGAGCGGCCGGCCCTGCTTGCAAAAGAGAGGAAATGGACAGCCATCACACGCGCACAGGCCGTGAGGGACACGATCCAGCGCCTCCACATAGGTACGGACCTGCAACTCTTGTCCGGCAGGTATTCCGTCTGAATGAATACCTGTACGGCCCCTGTTCTTATACATCACCCCCAACCGAAAGTCAAGCAAATTCCCATTCCGCCGTGCATCCCAATATTGGGGCAAACTTTCCAGTCCCTCGGGTAGCAATGGCGCCATATCCAGTCCTCAATCAACTCTGATGCACGGAGAGCACCGTCTTTGCCATCTGACCACTGACCACTGACTACTGCAGTTCCGGGCGGTCGGGCCTATTCGGCCCT
>WTGY01000027.1 GCA_011523365.1 Caldilineaceae bacterium | reverse complement strand
GGGGGCGGAGCCCCCGCACAAGGGAGGGCCGAATAGGCCCGACCGCCCGGAACTACAACAGTAGTCAGTAGTCAGTAGTCAGAGGGCAGAGGCTGCAACGTATGATTTAGATTAGGGCTGAGGAGGAGAGAGAGTTGCTCAGTTCGTTCAGTCGGGCTGGGATTGTTGCTTGGCAGTTGCCTCAGTTCTTTGAGGAAGGTAAGTAAATTGGAGGGATGGAGAGATGGCTGAGTTTGCGCCGGTTGATGAGCAGATGGCTGTGTTAATGCGGGGGGTGGAGTTTGGCGACGAGCGGACGCGGGACAATATGGAGGCGGAGCTGCGGGTGAGGCTTGAGGAGAGCCGGAGAGACGGCCGGCCTCTGCGCGTTTATTGCGGCTTCGATCCGACGTCGAGCGATCTTCATCTGGGGCATACGGTGCCGCTGCGAAAGCTCAGGCAGTTCCAGGAGCTTGGTCATACGGTAATCTTTCTCATCGGCACTTTCACGGGGACGATTGGGGACCCGAGTGACAAGGAGAGCGCGCGCACGCAACAGAGCCTGGAAGAGGCGATGGGGAATGCGCGGAGTTTCACGCAACAGGCGCACAGGGTGCTGGACCCGGAGAAGACGGTTGTAGATTACAATCACAGGTGGTTGAGCGAACTGGATTTTGGCGGGGTTATTCAGCTGGCCAGCAGCTTTACTGTGCAGCAGTTTCTGGCCCGGGACAATTTCAGCAAGCGACATGCCAAGGGAGAGCCTATTTGGCTACACGAATTCTTCTATGCGCTGATGCAGGGATATGACGCCATCATGCTGGAAACGGACGTGCAGATAGGCGGCACAGACCAGTTGTTCAATCTCATGGCCGGGCGTACATTGATGAGCGCAAGGGGAATGCGGCCGCAGGTGGTGTTGACATTCCCGATTTTGGTTGGAACGGACGGCTACCTGCGGATGAGCAAGTCAACGGGCAATCATATTGGGATCGATGAGGCGCCGGGCGTGATTTTTACCAAGGTGGTGAATCTCCCGGACCATACTTTCCGGAACTTCGCCGAACTGGTTACGCGCTGGGGCCAGGAAGAGATCGATGGGATGGTTGCCCAGATAGAGAGCGGCGAAGTGGCGCCGCAGGCTGCGAAGCGGGCCTTGGCGAAGGAGATTGTCAGTATCTTCCATGGCGAGGCCAGGGGGGAGCAGGCGGCTGTGGACGCGGTGCGCATGCACGAGGGTGCGGCACCAAGCGACGCGCCAAAGTTCAGATTGTCTAAGGAGATGAACCTGCTGGACCTGATGAGCGAGGCGGGTCTGGTACGCAGCAAGGGAGAGGCGCGGCGTCTGATACAGCAAGGGGGCGTGCGGCTCAACGGGGAGGCGGTCTCGGACGGCGTGCAAACGTCGGTCACGCCTAACGGCGGCGAGAATGTTCTTCAGGTTGGAAGGAAGCGGTTTCTGCGGGTCGTTTCGGACGAATAGCGTGGACCGATTTTTTGGGGTAAAAGGACGGTTTTTTTCAAGCCAATAAAGAAAGGAACCGGATGCCACGCTTCCCCCGATAGTGGCTTCCAACCACAACGTGACAACTCGGTCCCTAAGAATTAAGTATAGCACGCTTTTATTTGCTTGTAAAGGGGTAATTTCATCGAATTTCAGGTTTTTTTCGATTTTCTTCGCCAAGATCGAGTTGTTCTTGACAGATCCTGGGGCAGTGGCGTGAGTTTGACGTAGTCGTGCGCACCCGGAGTACATGTTCGACGTTGGGACGAACGGAAAAGCTTTCGGATTCGAACCTTGGCACCGCGCCAGGACCTTCAGGCGTGATCAGGATTGAATAAGCGTAAGGAGCGAGCGATGGGGACTTTTGACGGGAAACGCGGCCTAATATTTGGCGTGGCGAACAAGAATTCAATTGCGTGGGGAATAGCGCAGGCTTTGGCGGAGGAGGGCGCGGAGATTGGCTTCAGTTATGCCGGCGACTTTCTGGAGAAGCGGGTTACGCCGCTGGCGGAATCGCTGGGCAGCCGGTTTGTCGAGGAGTGCGACGTTACTGATGACGCGGCGATAGACGAGCTTTTCGACAAGGCCGGGGACCATTACGGCGGCCTAGATTTTCTGGTGCACTCGATTGCCTTCGCTCCACGTGAGGATCTGGGCGGGCGCTTCGTGGACACCAGCCGCGAGGGATTCCGCGTCGCGCTCGATGTCAGCTGCTACAGCCTGGTGGCGCTGGCCAAGCGTGCGATCCCGTTGATGCCGGAAGGGGGCAGCATGCTGGCAATGACCTATTACGGGGCGGAGAAGGTGACGCCCAATTACAATGTAATGGGCGTGGCCAAGGCTGCGTTGGAGGCGACAATACGTTATCTTGCCTGGGACCTGGGCAAAGACCAGGTGCGGGTCAATGCGATAAGCGCCGGTCCGATCAAGACGTTGGCTTCAGCGGGGGTCAGCGGGTTCCGGAAGAGTCTAGGGTACGTGGGCACGGTGGCGCCGATGGGGAACGTGACCCAGGCCGACGTGGGGAATGCGGCCCGGTTCCTCCTGGGAGACTGGGCGGGGAAGGTCACGGGCGAGGTCGTCTACGTGGACGGCGGGTACAATATCATGGGCGCCCCTGAGATGGACACTGTATGAGGTAGCGGTCGGGCGACGCCTAGTGTGAAAAGCAAACAGGTCAACCCAGCGCTGGGTTGACCTGTTTTTTCATGTCTCAGTTTGGGAGAGAGGGCACTGCCCGGTTGATTCCTTCCCCGATTTCCCCATGGTCCGGCATCCATACTGCCGTGGCGGGAGCGACGGGATTTGAACCCGCGACCTCCGGCTTGACAGGCCGACATGCTAACCGCTACACCACGCCCCCATCAGGAAATCAAGACATGCGAAGTTGAGGGTAACACGGACGGGGTCGGTTGTCAAATGAAACCGGTGCGAAATTGTTTGTATGCGGGTGGGAGAATGTGGGAAATGGGAGCGCTTCAGTTTTTGCGCGGGGGCAGGCGGGGTATGCGTTTACCCACGCGACGCAGGAGACGAGAGGAGATGGCCTTTGATTGGGCGGGCAGTTTTTTGGCGGCAGAGGATGGGCGGGGCCGGCGGGCGTTGTCGACGATTCGCTGGGCGGCTTGGCGTCCCTGTTCCAAGGCCTCACGATAGTGGCCCGACATTAGCTCCGGGGTGATTTTCTGTCCTTCGGTGGCCCAGACCGTGACGGCTCTGCCTATGGCCCAGGTGCCGGCGTAGGCGACGGCCACTTTGGGCACGATGCCCCAGACAGGGATCAGTCCGCTCATCTGGCGGGCGAGCTGGCGGAAGAGAAAGCCGCCACCGAGAACGCCGACGATCTCGCCCAGGAGTTTCTGAGGGGAACCGGATTTTCCTGAGACAAGGGCGATCTTGTAGGCCATCATCAGCTGGTTCTTGGTGAGGACGATTGCGTCACCGGCGCCGAGGACGAAGTTCAGGCCGGGTACGGTTTCGCCGAGGCCGGTGGTGAAGGAGTAGCTGGCGTTGACCTGAGACGTTTCCTGGATGAGCATGTTGAGGGCGGCCGGCCGCAGAGGGGGCAGGCGGCGGGCGAAGGGCAGGCGGAGGGAGGCGGGTACGATCTGTACCAGCGCGGCTGCGACGCGGCCGACGGACTGTTCGGACCAGTCGGGGATGGCCACGCGCACGTGTTCTCCGCGGCGGGCGATGGCACTGTCAGGACGTATGGCGTCGGGGCCGACGACGACAATCAGAGAGGGAATGGACTGGGCGTTCAGCGCCTGTTGAAGGGAGACCAGGTCGGGACTCAGTTCGAGCCGGGTAGAGACAAGCAGGGCGCAGTCCGGAGTCGTGCGGGATGGTTGAGACGTGGAGGTACGTGTCTTTAGGGTGCGCGGGGCAATCTCCGTGCTTTGTGAAAGAAGGCCGGAGCCGGTGCTGTCGGTGACGGTGATCCATGGGTGGAAAAAGTCGGCAACGGGGGAACTGAGGCAGGTTGCGGCCTGTTCTGCTTCAGCATGATCGTCGGCAGCGATCAGCAGATGGAAGGGGGATTCGATTTCACTCTGGATTTCAGCAAGATTGATCTCACTGACGATCTGCCATATGGAACGCAGTGGGAGTGAGCGCATCGTCCACCGCGCCTATCCGTAAACGAGCGCGTCGGCGGCGGCGCCGGCGGCGCCTGAGTCCAGGACGCGTGAAAACGCTTCGATGGTGCGGTCGACGTCGGCGGATGAAACTGCCAGATTTGTAACGGCCCTCAGTAGTTTGCCGCCAGAAGGATTCAACAGTACGCCGTGTTCTTTGAGGCCGGCGGAGAGCTGAGCCGGTGTGATGTCGTCGCGGTGCAACTCGAAGTAGACGATATCGGTTTCCACGGTTTCGGGGTCGAGGACGATACCGTCCAATTTGGCGATGCCGTCGGCCAGTCTGCGAGCGTTGGCGTGGTCGTCGGCCAGTCTTTCGATCATTTCGGTGATGGCAACGATGCCGGCTGCGGCGATTATGCCGGCCTGGCGGGTACCGCCGCCGAGGATTTTGCGCATGCGGCGCGCGCGTTGGATGAAATCGGGGTCGCCGACGACGACTGAACCCAAGGGTGCGCCGAGCCCTTTGCTCAAGCAGACGCTTACACTGTCGGCTTCCTGGACGAGGCGGGCGGGGGAGACGTTGAGGGCGACTGCGGCATTCCAGAGACGTGCGCCATCGACATGGAGCTTGAGGCCGTGGCTGTGGGCGGTTCTTCCGGCGGCATCCATGTATTCCACGGGCAGGCTGCGGCCGCCGCTGCGGTTGTGGGTGTTCTCGATCGCCAGGAGGCGGGTACGCGGGTAGTGCTCGTTGTCGGGGCGGATGGATGCTACAACCAGGTCGAGGTCCAAGGTACCATCGTGGGAGGTAGGCAGCGGGCGGGGATGGACGCCTCCGAGCGCGGCAGCGCCGCCTTGCTCAGACGTATAGATGTGGGCCTGATCGCCGAGGATCATTTCGTCGCCGCGACCGCAGTGGCTGAGTACGGAGGAGAGATTTCCCATGGTGCCGCTGGAGACGAACAGGGCGGCCTCCTTTCCGAGCAGTTCTGCTGTGAGTGCCTCGAGCCGGTTGACGGTAGGGTCTTCGCCGTAGACGTCATCGCCGACGGGCGCGGAGGCCATCGCCTTTCTCATTTCGTCAGTGGGGTGAGTCACGGTATCGGAACGAAGATCGATCGCTTTTTCAGTCAAAACAGATACCTTTCGTCTTGCCAATGAAACGCGGTCCTGTGAAGGCAGGGTATTGCCGCTACCGTTCCATTCTCAGGTTGCGTCGGTTTGTTGGTGCTGACCAATATAGCCGATGACGACGATTTTTCGGGCCTTGTCCCAGTCGAAGGCAATGCGAATTGTGTAGCGAGAGTCCTTGTTGCTGCCTGTGCCGACGTGCCTCTTCAACCAGTATGTTTTGCCCTCAACACTGGTAGTATACCAGGGCTTATACCGGTTCATCGTCTGTTTCCTTTGACCCCCCATATAGCGCCAACCACAGACTTTCTTAATTGACTTGTCAAAGTCGGGTACTCGTACTTCTCCCATCCTGGCACGATAGTAAGTCGTCGCGAGCCATTCGAGCGCGGCCAAAACATTCGAGGGCTTCTCATAAGGATTGTCTTCAATCTCAGACTTCGAATTGGGTTGAAAAAGTAGCTCGCCAGTGTATTTTTCTTTAGCAAGTGCTACAGCGGTTCTAACGTCCTCAATCGGCAGGAATTCGTCTTTACTCGGTGGATTAGGGGTTGGCGCCACCTGCTTGCGCGCCTTTTCGTAGGCAGTCCGCCAGATCCTGACAAGATCCTGCGACGTCTTCAGTTCGCCGCGAAGCGCCTGAAGCTCGTGTCCAAGTGAATTATTCTCTGCCTCCAGGGAGGCGTATACAGTATCCGAATCGTATTGTGTTTCTGCACCGAGTTCATGAACAGTTACATCGCTGCGGACATGCTTGGATGTAAGCGTGGTATTCGGTTCGTCGTCTTTCGAGGCTGATGTGTCCGAGAGCGACACTTCAGCGGCGGGCGTGTCCGTCGAATCAGGATGCCCGGACGCGACTTCGGCTGAAGATTGGTCGTCCGGCTGCATACTATCTATAGGAGCATGTGGGCCCTGCGCTTCGTGAGCTGGAACCGCCGATTCGGGGATAAGGGAGACATGCCCATTGCCTGTGGCTCCCATTACATCGTCATCATCGTCGGAGTTGGAAAACAGCTGATAGATATGCTGGAGACAGACGAGAATCTGCCGCTGGAGTTCTGCACGCTGCGGCCAGAGGGCTGCTTCCTCTTCGATGGTCGGAGCGATGTCGTGAAGAGGCTTGTAGTCGGTCAGCAAGACCTTCAGTGACTCTGTCTGGCGCAGTAGCTCCGCCATTTCCTCTGGCGTTGCCAGGCAGTTGCCTGCCTGTTGGCTGGACAGCCGCTCAACTGACCAGGAATCCGGATCGATCCGAAAGAAGGCCAGTTCACGTCCGACCTCTTGCTTCATCTCAGCCAGAATTGCACTATATTTCAGTGAATAACTGCGTACTTTCGTCTTGTGTTGAATGATCTCGGTGGCTGATGCTACGAAGTCGCTGGCTTGCTGCCACTGCGGCGCGTCTGCGGGCAGCTCGCGCAATTCCTCAAGCCACTGGGGGAAGAAGGCGTCATCCTGAGACTCTGCCGGATCGACATTGTCACTTCCATCAGGTTCTGGCACGTTCCCTGACACACAACACAGCATGAGGGCTACATCGTTCTCTTTGAAATGACTGTGTGAAGCAACGATATTGGTCTTTTCCTTCTGCCAGATGTCAGTATTCCAACTACCAGCAAAGCAGTTCGCGGAAAAGTCCATGCCTTGGGTTGGCATTTTCAGCTTGGACAGATGTTCGAATACCTCCTCATAGAGCTCGGAATGGGAATCGATCCATAGTTGCAGTACCGAACCAACAAGCTCAGATGAGACGGGAAGGAGACGAAGAATTTCAGGAAGGAGACGCTGGTTGTCCGCCTTATGGGGGTTTTTGAATCCGTCGATATTCACATTCTTGCGTAGGGCCGATTGGAACGATCTCCTAGCATCTGCGCTGGCTTTTTTCTTCCACTGCAGAGCGCGTTGAATTACTTCTGTGCTGAAGTCGTTCGACATCAGTCCGACGATGTAGTTCAATTCCGGCGCTGCTTCACGCATATTTGTCACCATCATTTATCGGGGCAGTGCCTGGTGAACTTGCGGCACGATTACGGACGGGCGAAAACGAGAAGAGAAAAGCTGGGGGCCGGTGCAGTATGCGACCGAACCCCCCGCTTCTCTCTCCTCAATATGGGGTCACTCAGTAGAGACTATTCGGGTCGGAAGGTTCCGACAATTGCCTTGATCTCATTCGCCCGATTCTGGACCTGGTTTTGGGGTACGGCTACAACCAGAATGTAGGCTGTATCGTTTGCCCGCAAAGCAGTAATCGTGATGTGGGCATCGAACAGACCCTGACTGGCCAGATCGGCGGTGGCAACGCCACTAATCGAGGGCAGGTTGTTGGTCGTGCCGGCCTCAAGGCTTTGCACTTCCACGGGTATTGGCAAGGGCAGACCTTCCAGCTGCTTCTCCAGCCATTCCACTAATCTTTCGGACGAGATGTCATCGTCGAGATTGGGGAAGATGCCAACGCCTGCCATGGCGGCGATAGGCGGCCTGGAGAAGATGGCCAGTTGGACTGCGAGGTGGCCGGCGTACTCGCCACCGGGGCCGGTGAGGGCTTCGTCCACCTGCTCGGCAGCCTCGGGGCTGACGAAGCGCATGATCTGGCTCAGCTGTCCGCTCTGGAGGTCAAAGACGGACCAACCGCGCGGGACCGCAAAGGAGTAGCCGAGGCGGTCGTTCTTGACGGTTGCCCAGCCGCTGGGAATGCTCACCCTGGGTACGGGGGCGGGTGTAGCGGTTGGCTCCGGCACCGGTGTGTCGGTGGGTTCGGGCTCGGGCTCTGGTGTAGCGGTCGGCTCGGGCTCAGGTGTGTCGGTCGGAGGCACCGGGGTGGGCGTATCGGTCGGAGGGACCGGTGTGTCCGTAGGCGGTACCGGTGTATCGGTTGGCGGGGGCGAGGTAGCGGTAGGCTCGGCCTGCTGCCTTCTGTTACAGCCGGCGAATACCAGGGCTGCCACCAGAACGATAAGAACGACCATGTAGGATGATTTCGCCGAAGAGAACCGGCTCCACCATCTGGCTCGTTCAACTGTCGAGTTCTGCATCTTAGTCCTCCATTTTGGATAGTTAGAGCCGCAACTGCGACTTCATGAAACTGTGTGTGTTTTGTAGATCACTATTGTATATCAGCAACCCCCCTTCAAACGATTGTAATATACCGTTGGCCTTTACCGGCTGGCCGGAAGCCCAACCCAACGCTTGTCTCACAAACAGGCTTTCGGCCCAGATTTGCCCAATACCGCGTACCGGCTGATACAGGTCTTCTGCGGGCGACAGAAGGTCTGGTGAATCGACTACCTCCTGCATCCCCTCACGCCAGGCATGTTCTCGCTGTTCCCACTCATCGTTGCTGAAATAACGCAGGTAGACGACGGGTTTGTCCAAGCGGCCAAGGGCCATGCCGGTCTGGAAGAACTGAGTCTCGAAGGCCAGGAGGACCGGCACGCCTCTCGGGCAACCCAACTCCTGGGCGATCGACTCATTTTCGGTGAGATAGCTTTCGAATTCACCCGCGGTCTGATACTGGCAGGTGCCGGCGGCATCTCTTACCGGCACGGCGGGCTGGGCGGAGCCGGTCTGCGATTCGGAATCAGTAGAGATGGAAGCAGGGTTTCCGGCGGTTGTCTCCGATGCAACTGATTCTTCAGTATTGGTCTGCGATTCGGGGGCCGGCAAGGCTTGAGCAGGCGCTGCAGAATCGGTTGAGTTCTGCACGGCAGTCGATGGTGCGACATCTTGCAATGACTCCAAAACAATTGGGCCGATGATCAACAGGCCGAGAACAAACGCAAGGCCGAGGCCGAAGCCAGCGACGAACAGTGGCAACCGGGTACGTATCGACACACCTGATGCTGAAGAAGGGGCATCGGGTTCTGTGGCCCTGTGCGAGGGAATGTCCTGCGGAGAGGACACGTAGAGCCTGCTCTCCGAACCGGGAACGATTACGGTTTCAGTTGTCGGGGAGGGTGACGGGGCCAGTGCGACCGGAGGCAGCGAGACAAGGGTTAGTGTCGAGGTCTGTTCGGCGAGCGCGTTTTCAAGGGACAGGATGCGACCGGCTACGGCTGTCAGGTCGTCGGCCAGTTCGCGGGCGGCGGCGTAGCGTTCATCCGGATTCTTGGCAAGGCTCCGGCGGAGCACGTCGATCAGTTCAGGCGGGAGTGTGGCCAGCAGGTCGTCGGGCAGGGATAGGGGCGCGTAGACGTGAGAGTGCAGTATCTGAGTGGTTGTGCCGGTGAAAGGCGGTCGACCGACCAGGCAACGGTAGAGGACGGCGCCCAAAGCGTAGATGTCAGCGCGCCCGGTGACTTCGCGACTGCTTGCACACTGTTCAGGAGCCATATAGGCAGGCGTCCCAATCGTGCGACCCTCGTTTGTCAGTTCGGGCATGTCAAGGGCACGTGCGATACCAAAGTCGGACAGAAGAGGCGCGACCGGCAGCTCGGCGGCGGGCTGTGCGGGCGGATAGCCTGAGCTCGACGGCACGCCGATGAGGAGCTGTTCGGCTTCGTAAAGGGCTGAGGAGGAGTCGTAATCAGGGGGCAGGCTGCCGAACGGGCCGGGGTCGAAGGGACGCAGAAGGATGTTACTTGGTTTTACGTCCCGGTGGACGATATCCTGTTGGTGTGCGTAGTCGAGGGCGCGGGCAATTGGGGCGAGAAGGTTGCAGCTTTCGGCCACGCTCAGGCGGCCGCGGCGCTTGAGGAGCTGTGCCAAGCTATCACCATCGACAAGCTCCATGGCGATGTAGGCGGTGCCGTCGGCGGTTGCATCACCGACTTGCAGAGTCTGGACGATGTGCGGGTGCTTCAGGCTGGCGACGGTGCGGGCTTCCTGTTGAAAACGGTTGCGCACAGCGTCGTCGGCTCCGGGAGACAGGATCTTGAGGGCGACCGTGCGTTCCTGGATCTGATCGAAGGCCTGATAGACGCTAGCAGTGCCGCCGCTCCCCAACCGTTTGCCCACCAGATATCTGCCGATCTGCCGGCCGGTCAGATAGGTACTCGCCGGCTGGGGGCGATCCGGGCCTGTGGAAGCAGGCGCCGCGGAGCGGTCTTCGATACTGGGTTCTTTTTCTTTCTGATCGGACCTGACGGCAGCGCCGGCAGGTTCCTTCGGGTCCGGTTGCATAATTGTCGCGTAGACCGAGGCGCGTCTTAGATTGGAACGCTTGTGACAGTGTGCACCGACTGTGGCGCGGCTTGACTTTTCTCCGCCTGGCTTTGGGTGACTTGGAACGAGGCTAGCGTGTTCAGTTGCGTGATCACGCGTCGAAGTCGACACTTTGAACGCTGACAGTTCGCCTTGTCCGGCGCGTCAACGGTGACGCAGTCCAATCGGGGCGCGAAGGTTGAGAATCTGCATTTCGCGGACTATAATACCAGAGAAACAGGAATAGGGAAACAAGAAGTCAAAAGAGAGTACAGGGTTTCGTTGAATGCGTGTGCAGAGCGATCAAGACTCAGCAGGCAGGGAAGATTCATAGGCCCGTCGGGGACAGTTCTCAATTGAATGTTGTGATAGGGGGATCAAGTTGATCGGCGAAGGTCGGCCGCCCTTGCACCTGGAAGTCGCTGTACAGACAGCTTTTGAGCCCTCGCGGCTGGGCACTCAGTAGAGGATCGATGGAAGGATGGGCAAACTGGGCGCGGCTAAATTGATAGCTCAGGTAGGCGAGAGTTCACTCCCTACGCGGTCCTCAGTTGGCTGACGGGGACCAGGACGGGCCTTTCCCGGGCCACTATTGAAGGCGAATGGAGCATATATGCGTGGAAGTCAGAACGCCAGATTGGTCTGTCTCAGCGGCCCTGATGTTGGGACGGAGTATGAGCTTGCCGAGGACCATATGCTGATCGGGCGGTCTGAGAGCGCCTCGGTCGTGGTGAACGATGGGTTTGCCAGCCGGCAGCACGCCGAGCTGCATTACATTGAGAACGCATACCGGCTGCACGACCTGGAGAGCAAGAATGGTGTTTTCGTTAACGGGAACCGTCTGTCTCCGGGCGCGACGGCATGGCTGGAGGATGGGGACGAGCTTCAGTTTGCGGCGACCCGTTACCGATTTCACGACCCCTCGGCCACGATAACTGCACCATATCTGGAAGCCCTTCCTGAGGCGGGCATTCGGGTAGAACCGGCAACCCGCCAAGTATTCATTGACGGCAACGTGCTGCTGCCGCCCTTGAGTGTGAAGCAGTTCGACCTGCTTTGGTACCTTTACCAGAATCGCGGGCGAGTGGTCAGCAAAGACGAGCTGGCGACTCACATCTGGTCCGAGGTTGGGGGGGATGTTTTTGATGCCAGCATAGACCGAATGGTCAGCAGAGTGCGGAACCGGATCGAGAATGCGTCGGCGCCGGACGGAGAATCGCAGTCGCGCTTTATTGTTACCGTGCGCGGATTCGGGTATCAACTGACAGAAGGTTAGCCGTAAGGCGGCAACTGGATTTAACCGTTGCGACTCGCCATTTGCTTAACCGGAGTGGCGACAGGCCTGGCTCTTGTCGCAGTTGCGGCGCCACTTCCCCTTTCCCTCCTATTTTCCCGTTCAGAGACTCAATCGGCAGATCTTGTCCATTCTGGTGCAGTTGTCGTGCGCGGGGATGGCACGCGATCGTAAGCAAACGGTCCGATTTGTGTTGCGGAAAGTTCGGGATTGAAGACGTAGACCGGGCTTATCCTTGTTCCAGAGCCATTTGGAAACCGACTTGCCGGACCGACCGGATTGTCCAACGGGTTGGCGACGGGTAGGGCGGTACAAAGTGAAATGGAAAGGATATGCCGATGTCAACGTTTCAGAGCGAAATGGTCTTGGGAGAAGCGGGTCTGGAAGTGGTGGGCAGGCGAGGGGGAGACGGGCGGTCGCGGCGGGAGCCGGGCGGCAGCTCCGCAGCGGTTGCCGTCAAAGACCGCGGAGGATGGCCACAGAGCCTAATCTCAGCAGCGCGGGACGGTGACAAGCAGGCGTTTCAGGGGCTGGTTGAGGGGCATTGGGGCTCCGCGGTGCGCCTGGCGTGCAGCATAATGCAGACAGAGGAGGCTGCCGCGGATGCTGTGCAGGAGGCGCTGATCAAGGTCCACCGGGCGATGCCACGATTCAAAGATGGCAACTTCCGGGCATGGCTGCTGCGCATCGTGTCCAACACGTGCTACGACCATTTGAGAAGCCAGAAACGCCGAAGCGCCTTGAGTCTCGACCAGATGATCGAGGAGTCTGACTACGAGGCCTCGGCGTGGAGTTGCGAACAGAACCCGGAGCGATATGCGTTGCGGCGGGAGCAGCTGGCGCGACTAGGCCGGCTGATCGAGGGGCTGCCCTCCTGGTACAGGGATGTTGTGGTGCTGGTGGATGTTCACGGCTACGATTACGGCGAGGCCGCGGCCCATCTACGGTTGCCGCGGGGCACGGTCAAGTCGAGGTTGAGCCGCGCCCGCGCGCATCTGAGAAATCAGCTGGCGGCGGCGGACTTGCTGTCCTGACCGCCAGTTAGACTGCCTCAGGGACTGGAATTCCAGGTCCAATCAGGCGCCGTTGCCGTTCAGGCCTTCGATACCGGCGCGCAGTTTGTCGATGTCGTTCTCATCGTTGAAGAAGTGGGAGGAGACCCTTATCAGGTCCGGATCGGGTACGGACCGGATGAGTACGCCAGTCTCGGCCAGTTGCTCGACGGCGGCTGACGGGGAGATGCCATCAATGGTGAAGCTGGTCAGACCGGCATACGATGGGGTATGGACGAGGCGGACAGTTGGTATGGAGGCAAGGGTCTCGCGGGTGAACCGGGTCATCTTCTGTGTGCGCTCATATACCCACTCCAGGCCCAATTCCTCCAGCCACTGCAGTCCGCTCCACATGCCGGCCATGGCAGGACCGTAGGTTGTGCCGACCTCATAGCGTCTGGCCCCGGCAGGGGGCAGGAAGATCCCGGTTTCGTCGTAGGCGCCACCGTTACGCAGGCTGGGGTAGCCCACGTATGTCTGCAGCAGATCGCCGATTCGCTCCCGGTTGACATAGAGTGCGCCGATGCCTTCTGGCCCACAGAGCCACTTCTGGCCGGGAATGGCGTAGAAGTCTGCCCCCGACGAAGCCATATCGAGGTGCATGGCGCCGCCGGACTGGGCTCCGTCCACGGCGAGGAGGCCGTCATGGCGGTGGACAAGCTCTGCGAGGCTGTCGATGGGCAGGACCGTACCGGTCTTCCACGAGACATGTGCGATCGAGACCAGTTTGGTGCGCGGGCCGATGACGCGGTCGAACTTGGTGAGGACGGTCTCTTCGTCGTCGTCTTTGTCGAGGGCGACCATGCGCACCTTGAGGTCAAAGCGCCTGGCGGCGGCATAGACAGGCAGGAGCCCGCCGGGGTGCTCCCATGAGTTGGTGACGATCTCGTCGCCCGGCCGGTATTGAACTCCCCAGGTTGCGATATTCATGCCATCGGTAGTGTGGTGGGTGAGGGCGACTTCACCGGCTTCGCATCCAAAGACGCGGGCGAAACCGGCGCGCAGGGAGGCTGGAATCGACTGGGCAGACGGGCCCATTCTTGTCAGGCGTCCGGCCTGCAACTGCTGCCTGTTCTCTTCCTCGATGGCGTTGGCCGCGGCGCGACTGAGGGGGCCATAGCTTCCTGTGTTGAGGTAGGTCGAGGCCTGAACGGCGGGGAGCTGGTTTCTGACTTCTGTTAAGTTTGGTGACATTCTCTTTGATCTCGTTTGAATGGCTGTTATCTGTTAACGGGTGCTTCGGACCACTATATGTTCTTTTCGGCAGGGAAGCTCAAAGTTTACATGGCGAAATGGGAAGTTCAGCCGTGGAATGCCCACTGGTTGGGGCCGTGGGACTGTAGATACAGTTCAACGGCAGTTTCAGGGTCGCTGCGCACGGCGTGGGGTTGGTTGCGCACCCACTGCTGGTAGTCGCTGGCCCAGGGCTGGCCGTCTCTGATCGTACGCAGATTGAGCACGGCAATTGCTCCGCTGGATTCAAGGAGGCCGCTGGAGCGGAACGCGCTGGCAACGCGATCAAAGTCATAGTCCAGTCTTTGGAAATGGGGTTGCCAGGCCAATTCGCCGTCTTGCTGAACGAGGTCCAGGAGAAGATATTGGGCGCGGGGATCGCCGTTGTAGGGCATGCCGACGCTACCGGGGTTGAGAATTCGTTGCTCAGCTTGACTTGAGAATCCGTTGTGCGCGGGTGACGATGGGCTCGTGATCGTGCGGTCCAGCGGCTGATGCGTGTGGCCGCAGATCAGGACGGGCTCGTCGTACATTTCGATTTGGCTGGAGACAGACTCTTCATCTGCGTCAGGTACGATACCGGCAAAAGGGTTGTCCGGTATTCCGTGGAAGAGTCGCAGCGGCGGCGCGCCCGCGGTCTCTATGAGGAGGTCGTGTGGGAGGAGGCGGAGGTAGCTGAGTTCTTCGGGACCCAGTTGCTCCCAGGTCCAGTGCATATTGGGAAACCGGTTTCTGTTGCTGAACACAGGCGAGCCATCCGGTGTATTGAGTTGGGCGAGAACCAGGTCGTGGTTGCCCTGGACTGACTGCCAATTTCGTTGACGCAGGATGTCGATAACATCGCGGGTCCAGGGGCAGCGGTTGATCAGATCGCCCAGAAGAAAGACGGCATCAGGAGCCTGTTTGTCGATATCGTCGAGGACGGCTTCGAGAGCCGGCAGATTGCCGTGGATGTCGCCCAGGAATGCGAGGCGCAGAGTACAGTTCATGTGGGCCGGGCCACCTTTAGCGGGTCGCGTTCGTCAACGTACTGCTCGCGTCCGGTGGCTTCACTGTAGGCGATAAAGGAGTGCCGGATGTCTTCGGCATCGGGGTCATGTCCGTTGGCCCAGCACCAGCGGAAGTAGTTGATGATCTCGGGTTCGGCGGTGACCAGCTCCCAGTAGAAGAGCTGTGCGATCACGCCGCCGGCTTCGAGAAGGCCTTCGCTGAAGAAGGCCTCGAGGACTGGGCGGCGGTCGTAGGGTACGCGGTGGTGCTGGACGCGCCAGCCGCCTGGTTGCTCGCTCTCAGGTACCGATTCCATGAGTGCGAATTGGGCGGCGGGGTCGCCGTTGAGGGGGAGACCGATGCTGCCGGGATTCATGAGGTGCCAGTGGCGGCAGGTTTCGGCGGCGGGTGCCGGGGGCTGGAGGGGGCCGGCTCCACTCAGAAGGGCGCCGCTCTCATGGGGATGGGTCATGGGATCGTCGGAATCGGGCTTGTAGAGGTGTCTGTCGACCTGTACGTGGGTATGGGCAGAGATGACGTTACGTTCTTTGATTGGGTCGATTTCGGCGATGACTTTCTCGTCCGGCATGTTCTGGTAGAAGCCGACGCGATTGCGGCCGGGCACACCGTGGGCGACGCGGATGGGCTGGGCGCCGGGGAATTGCAGACGCAGTTCATCGGGGAGCGCGGCGAGGTAGTTGGCCTGCTTGGTCCCGACTCGTTTGACAAGCCAGTGGAGACTGCCCCATCGTTCCGAGTCGTCGGCGCCTTGGGGTGCACGTTCGGTGCCGAAGTCGAGCAGGTAGAATTCATGGTTGCCGCGCACGACGGCCCAGTCGGAGGTGCGGACGACGTCGACGACGCCGTTGTTGAAGGGCATGGGGTTTATCAGATCGCCGTCGAGGACGACGAAATCGGGCCGGAGCCTTTCCAGTTCGGTCAGGACGGCTTGCAGCGCGGGCAGGTTTCCGTGGATGTCGGCGAGGACGGCCAGTCGCATGGGTGTCGGGTTCATTCGCAGGAGATGGTCTGCGGCACACTGCCCGCTATGCTACCCGGTGGATTGAGAACCGTCAAACTGGAACTGCAGTAGTCAGTCGTTAGTGGTTAGGAGTGGGGCGTCTTGAACGTAGGGCGGGGGGCGATTGGAGGGGGCGTTTGTTGACAGGGGAGGGTGGCTGTGGCTAAGATCGATAGGGAATTGGCAGGCGTTGATGGCGCGCGGATTAACAGGGAGGAAGAGATGTGCGGTCGATTTGTGTTGCGGGCTTCGCCGCAGAATCTGCAGATGTTGTTTGAGCTGTACGAGGCGCCGCAGACGGGGCCGCGGTACAACATTGCGCCGACTCAGCCTGTGCTGGCGGTGCGGACGAATCCGCATGGCGGAATGCGGGAGGCGACCTATCTGAACTGGGGGTTAGTTCCTTTCTGGGCGAAGGACCCGAAGATCGGGAGCAGGATGATAAATGCCCGGTCGGAGACGGCGGCGGAGAAGCCCTCGTTCCGGGCGGCTTACAAGTACCGGCGCTGTATTGTGCCGGCGGACGGGTTCTATGAGTGGAAGAAGGTGAAAGGCGGCAAGCAGCCGTATCTGATCGGTCTGGCGTCGGGCGAGGTTTTCGGGATTGCGGGGCTGTGGGAACACTGGGAGCAGGACGGGTCGGTGATCGAGTCGTGCACGCTGCTGACGACGGATGCGAATGCGTTCATGGGACCGCTTCACCATCGCATGCCGGTTATACTCGACCGGGAGGACTACGACGAGTGGCTGGATGCGAGCGTGCAGAAGGCGGATACGCTGCTACACCTGATGCGGCCGTACGAGGGCGGGGAGATGGAGGCCGTGGCTGTGAGCAGGACGGTGAACAACCCGCGCAATGACGATCCGGGCTGCGTGGAGCCGGTGGAGGCGTAAGGCAGATACCTTTGCCGTCTGGCATAGGGTTGAGGGCGGGCGACGGACAGATCCCGGCCGGTCTACTAGGCTCCGTTGACATTTTGGGGTTGTGAGAAACAAAATCAATAGATCCGCGAAGGCACGCGAAGGGTCGCGAAGACCACCCTTTTTGTCCGCGGAGGACGCGGAGTACACCTTTCTTTAGAACTGCGAAGTCACGCGAAGTGCCAGGAGGATGGCAAGTGCAGAGCACCCACAAGGGGTGCCCCTACGGTAGGGGTAGCTGGTTGAAATGTCAGCAGGCCCTAATTCGGTTGTGGCGAGTCCACTACTCTAGAGGAAACTAATTTCAATGA
Source organism: Caldilineaceae bacterium (assembly GCA_011523365.1). Lineage (GTDB taxonomy): Bacteria > Chloroflexota > Anaerolineae > Caldilineales > Caldilineaceae > Bin5. The sequence goes on along the minus strand of WTGY01000027.1, from coordinate 22,724 downwards.
CTGCGACAGTTCATAACACTGAGGCCTTTGACGGCACGGCGAAGGTTGGGTGGGAGAGGGCGGATTTTGTGACGCCGGCGGACAAGCCGCCGCAGAGGCTGTTCGTGCCTGGGCCGACCGACGTGCATCCGGCGACGCTGGCAGCGCAGGGTGCGCCGATGATCGGTCACCGCAGCGAGGAGTTGGAGTCGCTTTTCGGGAAGTGCAGCGAGCAACTGCAGGAGTTGTATTGTACGGAGGCGCGGGTCTTTACGGTCGCCGCGTCGGGCTCCGGGCTGCAGGAGGCGGCTATCCTGAACGCTGTGGGCGGGCGGGTGGTTAGTTTTGTCAATGGGGCGTTCAGCCAGCGATGGCATGACGTTTCGGTTGGATGCGGCAAGGAGGCCATTGCGGTCGAAGTGCCCTGGTGTACGGCGGTCAAGCCGGAGCAGGTAGAGGAGGTGCTGCGGGGGGCGCTTGCGGACGGCCCGGTGGACGCGATCACGGTGGTTCACAATGAGACGAGCACGGGCGTTGCGAGCCCGATCGATGCGATCGCGGCGAGTGTGCGGGGAGTCAGCCCGGAGACGCTTGTGCTGGTGGATGCGGTGTCTTCGTTCAGCGGGGTGAAGCTGCCTTTTGACGAGTGGGGGCTGGATTTGCTGCTGACCTCTTCGCAGAAGGCGCTGGCGGTGCCGCCGGGGCTGGCGTTTGCGGCGGTGAGCGACCGGTTGATGGCGCGTGCGGCTACGGTTCCCCATCGCGGCTGGTATTTCGATTTCTTGCAGCTGGACAAGTACCGGCAACGAAGCACGACTCCGGCCACGCCGGCCATCTCTCTGATGCGTGCGCTGAGCGTACAGCTTGACCGGATCTTTGCCGAGGGGCTGGATGCGCGCTATGCCCGTCATGCATTCTGCGGGCAGATGAGCCGCGAATGGGCGGTGGATAACGGGTTCGGGCTGATGGCGGAGAGCGGGTACGAGTCGGACACGGTGACGACTGTTGAAAACGGCAGAGGACTGGAAATCGGCAAGCTCAACGGGTTCCTGGGAAGCCAGGAGATGCAGGTCGCCAATGGGTACGGTCCGTACAGGGGCAAGGCGTTCCGAATCGGGCATATGGGCGAGGTGTGGCCTTCGGACCTGGAGCGACTTTTTGCGGCGATCGAGGCGTTTGCGGGCGGGGCAGAGCGGTGAAGACAGATCTCCTTGACAGGGCGAGCCGGAACCGCTGCGGCCCAGTTGCCAGGGATAAGGTCCTGGTCGGAGGAGTTTGCCGGCCAGGCGGCTAAGGTGCCGATATGCTCTATCTGGTCGCCACGCCCATTGGAAACCTCGGTGATATTTCGCTGCGAGCGCTGGAAACGCTGCGTTCGGTGGATCTGATTGCGGCGGAGGACACGCGCAAGACCGGTCGGTTGCTGAAACATCACGGCATCGACACGCCCCAGTTTTCATACCACGAACACAATGAACAGCAGGCGGTAGAGCGGATCGTGGGCGCGCTGCGGGGCGGGCGTTCGGTGGCGGTTGTGACGAACGCGGGCACGCCGGGCATCTCGGATCCGGGCTTTACGGCGGTGCGGCGGTCAGTAGAGGAGGGGCTGCCGGTTTCGGCAATTCCGGGGCCGACGGGTCTGATCACGGCACTGATTCTCTCAGGGCTGCCGTTGCACAGTTTTACGTTTCGGGGCTTCGCACCGCGGAAGACGGCGGCGCGGCGACGGTTTCTGGAGGTGGACGTCGACTCGCCGCACACACTGGTCTTTTACGAGAGCCAGCACCGGCTGGGGGCATTTCTGGCGGATGCACTGGCGGTGTACGGGGACCGGCCGGCCGCTGTGGCGAACGATTTGACGAAGCTGCACGAGCGTGTGCAGCGGGGAACAGTTGGTTCCCTGTTGGAGGCGGTCGCGGACAGGAAGTTGCTGGGCGAGTTTATCGTTGTAATCGGCGGCTGCCGTTGATAGCGTTGTGCTGTGCGCAGGCCGCACTTGCTGCTTTCAGGTACCTTCTCCTCTTCCAGGCAGCACTCCCCCTGAACAGAAAGCTCCCATAGACGAACCAGTCCGCGAGAGGGGCTTTCGGATCTCGGCGGTCCCCCTTCCGCTGAAAGAGACCTTCGAACCGTTTTTGTGAACCGGTCTGTCCGGACTGGGGATTGCCGGATGGTGGGGACTCCTGTAGCGGCCCGCGATGGACTCAGCGCCGTCTGAAGGGCCCGATTGGGGCTTTCCAGGTGTGAAAAGCCGGACGCCGGCCAAGTCCGGAGCGCTGGCGGGTCTTGTCTGGTCGCAATGGCACCTGCTGGCTGGACGGCACCAGGTCGAGTAGGCATGTTGTTGGGGGGGGGCGTTGCGGGGGCGGAGCCCCCGCACAAGGGAGGGCCGAATAGGCCCGACCGCCCAGAACTGCAGTTTTTAGTAGTCAGTTTTTAGTTTTTAGTGGTTAGAGTTTGCGCTTGGCGTGCGGCGGTGGAGGGCTCGGACTGGCATTGGCTTGGAGTCATGTTGGAGAGTAGGTGGAGGGGCTGTCAGGAGGGGGCGTCGGCGGCTTCGGCGCGGCGGCGGATTCTGCGTTCGAGGACGGGCGCGGAGGTGACGACGGCGACGCCGCAGAGGATGGCGAATCCTCCCAGGAGCTGCTGGGGCGTCGGGAAGACGTCGAAGAGCAGCTGGGACCAGAGTACGGCAGCGACGGGACTGGCAGCCAGGGCAATGGCGAAGATGCTCATGTCGAGTTTGCGCAGGGTCCAGTAGTAGAGGAAGCGGCTGACGACGACGTCGACGGTACCGACGAGCAGGAGGATGGGAAATGCCTGGGCAGAGGGGAGCGCGAAGTTTCCGCGGGCGAGGTTGAAGAGGGCGAGGAAGGCGGCGGTGAGGAGGAGGCGGTAGAAGAAGAAGTTGAGCAGGTCGACTTCGCCCATGTTGCGTTTGGTGAGGGCGGCGTGCAGGGCGTAGATGAAGGTCGAGAAGAGTATCATCATGGCGCCGATGCCGAGGTAGTCGCCCGGCTGGAAGGAGATGACGGCGAGGCCGACGACGGCGATTGCGGAGCCGACTCCTTGCATCAGGGTGAAGCGTTCGCCCAGCCAGAGGAGGCCGAAGCCGAGGCTGAAGAGGACGGTCATCTTGCCGACCATGGCGGCGACGCCGGGGTCGATGAAGGCCATGGCCTCGTAGTTGAGTCTTGTGCTGACGGCCACGCACATGCCGATGGCGAGGAAGGTGGGCCACATGCGACGCAGAGGATCGAGGCTCAGTCTGCGCGTTATAAGGCCAATGATGCCGACTTCGACGAGGGCGACGGCGATTATGTAGAAGGCGCCCAAAGCGGGCTCGATGTAGGGAAAGACGAGGCGGGCGAATACGTAGTGCAGGCTGTCTATCATCAGGAGACAGATGAGGAGCGCGGTGCCGCGTGCGTTGCCGGAACTGTCCCCGCCTTGTGACGAAATCGGGGCGAAAGGACTACTGCGCGGCATGTCCCTCATGTGATCAGCCTTTGCAAGGGGAGTGGTGGACGAGGGGGGAGGCTGCCATTTGCCCAAGTTAGGGTTTTGTTCGGTTGACACGCTCCCTTCTCTTGAGGCGTATCATATCCGGCCTCTTTGAAAGTCGCCAAAAGGGGGAAGGGCGGTTGTGCTAAAATACGGGCGGGATGGGACGTGCGATGTGCGGGAGGTAGCTGGGGGCGACAGGGATGGTTCGCAAGATTATCCACTTCGATCTCGACGCCTTTTACTGTGCGGTTGAAGAGTTGCGGCACCCTAAGCTGAAGGGAGTCCCGTTTGCGGTGGGCGGGCGGCCGGAGAGCCGGGGGGTTGTGGCATCCTGTTCCTACGCGGCGCGACAGTTCGGCGTTCGGTCGGCGATGGGGATGTCGCAGGCAATGCGGTTGTGTCCGGAGCTGCGGGTGCTGCCGCCGGATATGCGAGAGTATGGACAGGTGTCGGGGCAGGTGATGGGGATTCTGCACAGTATGACGCCGCTGGTGGAGCAGTTGTCGATCGACGAAGCGTTTCTTGAGGTGACGGAGCGGCCTGAGTACGCTTCGGTACTGGCGAAGAGGTTGCAGGCGCAGGTTGCGGAGCAGCTTGGACTTCCCTCTTCGCTGGGTGTGGCGACGAATAAGCTGGTGGCCAAGATCGCCACGGATGTTGGGAAGGCGGAGATCCAGACGGGCGATTACCCGAGGGCGATCCAGGTGGTGGCGCCGGGTAGGGAGGCTGAGTTTCTGGCGCCGCTGCCGGTGGATGCGCTGTGGGGGGTGGGTCCGCGTACGCGGGAGCGGCTGGCTGAGATGGGCATTCACAAGGTCAGTGATGTGCTGGCGGGGTCTGCGGAGGAATTGGCGCGGCAGTTGGGCAAGCTGGGCCGGGATCTGTACAGGCAGGCGCAGGGGCTTGATGAGCGGCCGGTTGTCACGGAGCGCGAGGCCAAGTCGATCAGCCAGGAGACGACGTTTGCGCAGGATGTGGTGGATACGGAGACGCTGCGAAGGGCGTTGCGGCATCAGGCAGGGCAGGTAGGTAGGCGCTTGCGGGGCAGCGGGTTGGCGGCGCGGACCGTCGTTTTGAAGTTGCGTTGGACTGACTTCACCACGCTGACACGGCAGACTACGCCCTCGCATCCCGTGGAGGATGAAGAGGAGATCTACGGAATCTCATTGGACCTGTTGGCGTCAAACCGGCCGGAGGGGGCGGCGGTACGGTTGATTGGGGTTGGGTGCAGCGGTCTGGTTCCGGCGGTGAGGCAGATGAGCATTTTCGATATGGCGGCGGACCCGGAGGCGCGGGCCAAAGAGGACCAGCTGAACGAGGCGGTGAAGGGGCTGCGGAAGAGGTTCGGCGCGGATGCGGTCCGGCGGGGGAGCGATTTGTGAGGGTGGCCAATTGCCAAATTTCGTTGACATTTCGGGAAGGCCGCAGGTCTCCTGGGGGTGTCTCTGGCTCGAAGGTTGTGATAGACAAAACCAATCTTTCCGCGAAATTACGCGAAGAAACGCGAAGAACACCTAAGGCATACAGGACATTCTAAGCGCTGCGGCCTGGCCCTCAAGGGATAAGCGCTTTGTTCCCGCAAGTCGCAGTACTGACAAACGTCATTGTTTTCGGTTGCGGATTCCTGTCCTGGTTCCTGGATAGCAGTGTCGCGGGTTGCGAGCAGGTTACTTCGATGTGCTTTCAGTTGAACTGTACTTGAAGGAGTTGAGACCAGTGCGATACGAAGTGCCGATCTCAGAGGAGCTGATAGACGAACTCTTCCCATTTTGGGCGTCGATTTTCGAGGAGGTATTGCCGGACATTTCGCGGGAGGTTTTCCTGGGCGCTGAAGAGTCTTATAACGGGGGCACGCTCTATTTGCGAAGGGAGGGCGAGCGCCTGGCAAGCACATGCTTCACGATGCAGTCGAAAGTGGTCCCGAGTCTGGCTGGACTCAGTGATGTGGCCACGGACACCCAGTTTCGCGGCCGAGGCTTAGCGACGGAACTGTGCAGCTGGGCCGTGGAGGAGTTTCGTGCGGCGGGCGGCGAGGCGTTTTTCCTGGGGACGGTCAACCCGGCGGCGGCGCGGGTCTATCACCGGCTTGGGTGGCGCAAGCTGGCGGGAGCCAATGTGATGGCGAATATCCTCAGCGGGGAATCTCCTGAGGCTTACCTGGTGGATTACTTTTCGGGCGAGGGAGCAACAGTGGAGGAGGCTTCACCGGCGGACCGGATCCCAATAATTCCGTTGATCCTTTGCCCACATGACTGGCAGGTGCTGGACGGGAACACAAGTGTGTGCTCAACTCGCTATGCCACGCAGAATTCGTGTATGGGTCTCTTTGTGCGCTTTGAGCGGGTCCGATTGAGCGGCGGTACGTGGTTCGCGGCGAGAACGGCTGAGGGGAAGGTGGTCGGGCTGTCGACGGCGCGCCGGGATGAACCAGGCGGATTCCAGATTGACGCGTTTACGCATGCGCGCTTTGGGGAGGTCTGGGAAGAGCTTGTGGATGCGGCGGTGGGCGCGTCCCGGGAACGGGGCGAGGGCGGATGCTATGCTGTCGTTTCGGTTGAGGATGAAGAGAAGCAGTCCTGGTTCGAGGCGTTGGGATTTCGAAGGGCCGGTTCGGGTGCAGAGTTCGAACTGGGTGGAAGACGGGTGGCTTCGGTGAGGATGGAGAAGAAGTCCGCGTGAGCGGTGGTGGAGTTGGTGATGACAGGGCGGCTGGCACTGGGCCAGCCGCTTTTTGTTTGGGATTTCTTTTCTGTTGGGGAACCTGCCTGTCACGAAAGCAGAAAAACGCGCCTGCTTCAGACCCAGGCAGAGGCGAGCAGAAGCAGGAACTTCAGCTCCTACCCCATCATGGCGTCATCGCCACTCCATTCAGTATCGATACCAACATAGTCCTTGACGAGGGGCTGGAGGTGATCTGGAAAGGCTTTCATGAAGGCCCTGGCGTCCTCTGACAGCGCCCAGGGGGCGTTGACGGGGTAGTCGCGCGGTCGTAGCCCGATGCCACAGGAGAGGCGAACGCGGTCGATGCGGTTGGGGAAGGCTGAGTGATAGGTGCGGGAGGCGAAGATTATTTCGTCTCCCGGGTCGGTGAAGAGAGGCACCATGCCGGGAAAGTCGAAGCCCACATAGCCCTTTGGTTCGGTGCCGATACGGTGGAAGGAGCGCTGGTCGGGGGTGAGCTGGAAGCCCTCGGGCCCTTCCCAGCCTTCGACATGGGAGTCTTCGACCACGGCCAAGCCGCCGTGTTTGGGATGGGAGCCGGTGATGTAGAACCAGAGGCCGGAGGGCCAGGGGCCGCGGTTGAGAATGTCACCTGAAAAGGTGGGCGGGCCGTCGGTGAAGCCGCAGAAGTCGGAGTGCCAGGTGAGGGGGTCGGAGCCGGGATTGCGGATGATGGCGGCAGTGCGGTTGATGGTGAGCTCTTCGGCCTGGCAGAAGACGCGCTGGGCGCGCATGAAGGGTTCGTGGTCGAACATTTTCCACATTGCAGGGGCGTGTTCGATGAAGGAGGTGTGGGTGAAGCTGTTGCCTTCGCCGAGCGAGTCGTCGGGGTCGATCACCTGTTTGACCGACTGCTGGAGTTCTGAGACGAGTTCATCGGTGAGCACGTTCTTGACGATGGCGAAGCCGTGGGCTTCGACACATTCCTGGGCGGCGTCCAACTCGTCCAGCGTGAACTCATATTGGTAACCCAGCTCCGGCTTCTGTATGTGGCTGTAATCCATTCAAAGCTCCTTCTCAGGTAAGGCTTGAGGTGGTAATGATCTGGCCCAGCCATTTGGGGCCAGGCGTTTTCAACTTTCGGCCTACTCCAGGCTTCAGGCACCCGTTCCGGAACCGCTTCCAAGCGTGGCGGCTTGCGGAACGGCATATTGGCGGCACTCAAACCCGCCTGATTCATTATCCCATCATACCATCATCACCTTGCCAGTCGTCGTCGATGCTGACGTAGCCGTCAACAAGCGGTTGCAATCGTTTGGGTAATGCCTTGAGGAAATCCTGTGCGTCCTGCGAGAGGGGCCACGGGGCTTCTATTTTGAAATCACGCGGGCGGTAGATTATGGCGCAGGAGAGCCGGACGCGATTTGTGCGATTGGGGAAGGCGGCGTGGTAGGTGCGGGAAGCGAAGACGATTTGGTCGCAGGGATCGGTGAAGATTGGCACCAGGCCGGGCACGTCGAAACCGACGTACCTTTGGGGTTCGGTGCCCTTTTTGTGAAAGGAGCGCCGATCCGGCGTGAATTGGAAACCTTCGGGCGGGGTCCAGTCCTTGCGGTGGGAGTCTTCGATGAGTGCCAGGCCGCCATGTTCGGGATTGGAGCCGGTGATATAGAACCAGAGGCCGGACGGCCAAGGGCCGCGGTTCAGTACGTCGCCTGAGAAGGTACGGGGGCCGTTGGAGAAGCCGCAGAAGTCGGAGTGCCATGCGAGCGGCGCGGAGCCGGGATTGCGCAGGATTGCTGCAGAGCGGAGGATGGACAGGTCCTCGGACTGGCACAAAGTGCGCTGTGCGCGCATGTAGGGTTCGTGGTCGAGCAGATTCCACATGGAAGGAGAGTGTTCGATGAAGGAGGAATGGGTGAAGCTGTTTCCCTCTCCCAAAGTGTCATCCGGGTCAAGAATCCTTTTGACCGACTCCTGGAGCTCTTGCACCAGTTCATCTGAGAGAACATTCTTGAAAATGGCAAAGCCGTGCGCCTCAACGCATTGGTGCGCGGCGTCCGATTCGTCTAGTGTGAATTCGTAGCGGTAGCCCAGATCGGGCTTCTGGAAGTGGCTATAGTCCATTCAGTTCTCCGGCCGAAGAAGACGTACATGCACTGGCACGACGGCCACGCCCTAAAGAGCGCGGCCGCTTATCTGAAGGGGCAGTCCTTGATTGTGGGGAAGCAGCTTCGGGTCGCTGAGCGCTGCTGAACACTCCTCACTAGCCCATCATGGCGTCGGCTTGCGGTTCGGCGTCGTCGGGTCGCCAGTCGTTTTGGATGCCGGTATATTCCTCCACATAGTGCTGATAACGCTCTGGGAGCGCCTTTATGAAGGCCTTGGCGGTATCGGGGAGCGGCCAGGGGGCGTCGATCTTGTAAGCCTTGGGGCGGAAGCCGACACCGCAGGAAAGCCGGACGCGGTCGATGCGGTTGGGGAAGGCGGCGTGGTATGTGCGGGTGGCGAAGACGAGCTGGTCGGTCGGTTCGCCGAAGAGCGGGACCATTCCAGGCACGTCGAAGCCGACGTAGTTATGCGGCTCTGTACCGATGGGGTGGAATGAGCGCTTGTCCGGGGTCAACTGGAATCCTTCGGGCCCTTCCCAGTCTAGCCCGTGCGAATCCGCGATGACGGCGAGGCCGCCGTGCCTGGGGAAGGAGCCGGTGATGTAGAACCAGAGCCCGGAGGGCAAGCTAAACTTATTGAGCACATCGCCGGCGTTTTGCGGAGGACCCTGGGCAAATCCATGCCAGTCCGTGTGCCACCCCAGCGGATCGGAGCCGGGATTGCGGATGATGGCGGCAGAGCGGTGAATTGTCAACCCGCCATCGCCGCAGTAGAAGCGGTTCACGCGCATGAACGGCTCGTGGTCAAACAGCTTCCAGGAGGCGGGGGAATGCTCGACGAAGGCGGTGTGGGTAAAGCTGTTGCCCGCGCCCAGCGTTCCGTCCGGATCGAGGACTTCTACTACGGACTTTCGAAGATCTTCCACAAGCTCTTCGGTCAAGACGTTCTTTATGATGGCGAAACCGTGCGCTTCGACACATTCGTTCATGGCATCGAGTTCATCGATGCTGAACTCGTAGCGATAGCCCAGGTCCGGTTTCTCAATGTGACTGTAGTCCATGGAAAGCTCCTTGCGATTGCGCTGGCCGACCTATCCCTTAAGTGACCCGATGGTGATCCCCTGTATCATCTGCTTTTGCATCAGTATGAACGCGACGATGGGAAGAACGGACATGAGAATGGCGGCCGACATACCGATTCCATAGGCGGGACCGGTGCCTTTCAGCTGGAACATGATGATGGATACGCCGACTGGCATGGTGTAGATCTGTGGTTTGTTCAACACCAGCAGGGGCCAGAGGAAGTCGTTCCAGTGATAGGTAAAGGTAAAGATAGCGAGGGTTGCGAGGACGGGCCTGGACAGCGGGATTGTGATCAACCACCAGAGCTGCAACTCGTGCGCGCCGTCGATGCGGGCGGCCTGGAACAGTTCGTCGGGAAGGGTCACCGCGAACTGGCGGAAGAGGAAAAGGGCGAAAGGAGAGGCCAGGCCCGGCAGGATAAGGGCCCAGTAGGTGTCGTGCATGCCAAGTTTCAAGGTCAGGACGTAGGAGGCGATCAGTGTCGACCAAGCCGGGACAAGCATTGTGGAGATAATGAGCCAGAACAGTTTGTCGCGGCCGGGAAACTGCTTGCGGGCGAAGCTGTAGCCGGCCAGGGAGGCCACGAGGACAACGCCGAGGGTGAAGGCAGCGCCGGTGAAGACGCTGTTCCAGAACCACTTGAGGACCGGAGAGTTGGCAACGCCGCTGCCGGTCAAGAGGTCGATGTAGTTTTTGAGCACGGGCCGCGTCAGAACAAAGGAGGGGGGAATTGTAGCGACATCGGAGGGGTGCTTGAAGCTGGTGATCAGAGCCCAGTAGAGCGGGAACAGGGAAATTGCGGCAAGCACGAGGATCATGAGGAGCGCGAGGTAGCGCAATGCGCTGGCCGATCCTTCCGGGAGCAGGCGCAGTTGCAGCAGTTCCAAGAGTGAAGGCGTCTGTCTGTTGAGCCGGGATTGTGTTGCCATGTTCGGGCCTTCGGTTCAGAATTCCACAACCTGGGAAAAGCGACGGAATTGGAAGATGGTGAAGCCGACGGTTGCCACGAGGAGCAGCAGTCCGGCGGCGGCGGCGGTGCCGGCGTTGGCGTAGAAGATCAGCTGGTTGTAGATATAGTATCCAACTGTGATGGTGCTGTGTACAGGGCCGCCGCGCGTCAGAACGTAGATGGGCACGAAGACCTGAAGGGCGCCGAGGGTGGAGACGACGATCACGTAGAGCATTGCGGGTGTCAGGAGGGGCAGGGTGATCGCCCAGTGCTTGCGCCAGAAGGCGGCGCCGTCCACGGCGGCAGCGTCGTAGAGGCTGGAAGGGATGCTGAGGAGGGCGGCGCAGAAGATGATGATGGCGACGCCGTTACTGGAGACTATGGCCATGCCGGCGAGGGAGGGAAGGGCGGCATATATGCTTCCCAGCCAGTTGACCGGCTCCAATTTGACGAGTGAGAGTGCGTAGTTGAGCACGCCCACGTGAAAATCAAAGACAAAGCGCCAGATAATTGCTACGGCAAGCCCGGAGATCACGCCGGGCAGGTAGAAGGCGGCTTGAAAAAAGCCGCGCAGGTTGCTGCTGCGAAGTGAAACGATAAGAATAGCGGTCAGAAGCGAGAGGGCAGTCGAGATCGGGACAACCATCAGCGCGTAATAGAAGGAGTTGACCATGGACTTCTGTGCGCTGGGCATTTCGACGACATCGGCGTAGTTCTGGAGGCCCACGTACTCGGTGACGCCGCGGGGATGCCAATCGACGACGCTCAACCAGATTACCATGCCGTAGGGAAGGAGGAAGAAGACGACGAAGAAGGCCATGAAGGGCATGATGAGGAGGTAGCCCCACAGCTTTTCCGACTGGGCGATTGTCAAGCGCGGCCACGGGAACGTCATAGGACCTATTCGCAGGCCGCTGCCGATTTTGTCTACTCTATCTGTCATTTTTTGTGGGGGCACTGCGTATTGCAGGGCGACCCTAGGGTGAATGCAATACGCAGTGCTTGAATTGGGACTCTACACGTACCATTCCAGGTTGGCAATGGTGGTGCAGAAATCCTGTACAGCCTCTTCCGGTGGAACAGGCAGGAAGATCTTCTGATGCACCAGCTCAAGCTGTTCGACGGTCTCACGTGCGCGGCCACCGTGTGCGGAGGCTCTCTGCCGTCCATAAGGAATGTAGTGCTCGTAGTGCCATTCCAGCATGGGGTTGGTGACGCCTTCAACTGCAGAGACGCGAGCGGGCAGCAGGTACTGTGCTATCCACTTCTGATTCTCGCGATTTGAGAGCCAGAGTGCAAAGTCGATGGACGGGCCGATTTCGTTGGCTCCGCCGGCGCGGTAGACGATCGAATTGACATCGAGCATGGGACCGCCCCAATAGAGTGAGTGCGGTACGCCCGGGTTGGTGGGGGGCTGGACGTAAATCCATCTTATGTCGCGCTCGGTATCTGTGACGACCAAGGTATCGGGATCGACTTCGACGCCGGGACGCTGTGACCAGCCGATGCTGGGGCCGATACCGCCGAGGAGGGACTTCTGGAAGAAGTAGTCCCAGCGGCTGGCGCTGAGGCCGTTCGGGTTGGGGATGACACCATGTACGAAGTAGAGGTCCTGCAGCCATTGCAGCCAGGCGATGCCTTCCTCTTCGGCCAACTTGCAGACCCACTCGCCGTCGCGGAGCTCTACGGTGTCAGTTCCCCAGTTCCAGCTGAGGACCTGGTCGGGCCAGTAGAAGAAGGGGTTTGTTTCGGCGGCGGAGAAGACAGCGCCCCAGACCTGTGAGCCGTCATCGCGTTCGAAAGTGCAGGCCTGCATCATGGTCAGGTAGTCGTCGAAGTTCCAGGTCCGTTCGGGTGCCTGGGGAAGCAGGTGATCGGCGCCGGCTTCGGCCACGATGTCGAGGTTGATGGCCATGCCGTTGGCGAGGGTATAGAAGGGCACCATGTAGTTCTTGCCGCGGAAGTGCATGCCTTCGTACCAGCCTGCGGGCAGGTCATCCTGGAACTCCTGAGGGAGCTCGATTTCCACGGCAACGTCGGATTGCAGAGCCTGGATGATGCCGTCGACGCTAGCGCGCAGGACTGTATGGGGCGGATTGCCGGATGCGATGGAGGTCTGTACTTTGACAATCGAGTCCCATCCGACGGCCTGGTAGCTGATGGTGACGCCTTCGGTCATATCGCTGTATTCGTCTGCTCTTTCCTGTTCCCAGGTCCCGTGAGGAAGGATGTCGCCGGGCAGGCCGAGGGGGAAGGACCACCACTGGATTTCGACCGGGGCCATGGCGGCTTCGCTTTCCGCCCCTTCAGAGCCTGGGGCTGCTGGTGCCACGCAGGCGGCCAAGGCCGCTGCGCCTCCGGTCAAGGCCGCGGTTTTCAGGAAATCACGTCTTGATAACGAACGTTGCATGGTTGCGTCTCCTTTGGATTTTGAACGCCCACCGATGAACTTGGGGGGATTGTGTAGATTATATGGCTACTGGTACGGGTGTCAAGTGGCGAAAAAACAGGATCAAGTATGCGGTAGAATTTTGAAGCTGTATTTTGAAGGTTTCTTGTTACGTCATTCGCATTGCGTAGAGGGGGAATTGACCGGCGCGTGAGAGCAGTGTGATCTGCAAGGAGAGAATTGGCTGCAGACGGGATTCACAGTGCTGAAAGAAGCCTGACTTAAGTGACACATAGGGACTTTGGCTTTTAGAACGCATGACCCTTCGGCACTTGCGGTTCCCTGAACGGGAGAGTGCGCAGGCGAAAAGGCCAGGGCGATTTACGATAGTGCAGTTCCAGAACGGGCATGGGCGTCAAGAAGCTGGATGACCTCGGAGTCTCTGACCTGGCGAAAGTCGTCGTACCAGGCGCCAACTCCCCAGAACGGGGAGGGTGAAAGCAGGGCGACGACCTGGCTGACAGGGCTGGTTACCGCTGAATCGGTGTTGCCGGCCGGCGGGGTAGGTTGGGTCTGCAGTTGGGCGATGGTGCTGGCGGGCGCGACGGGGACGGCGGGAACGATTTCACGCGGTTCGCGCTGGATCAGGGCCTGGATGGCGGCGCGCATGGAGGCTCCGGTGGCCAAGCCGTCGTCGATGAGGAAGATGGTACGGCCCTTGATAGAAGCGGGTGGGCGGCCGCGTCGGAACAGGCGGGCGCGGCGGGAGAGCTCGCGCTGTTGTTGACGGGAGATTTTTTGGATTCGGTCTTTGCCCAGCCGTTGCTGTTTGACAACCTTCTGGTTTATGACCTGGACACCACCTTCGGCGATGGCGCCGAAGGCCAGCTCAGTCTGGCCGGGGACGCCGAGCTTGCGAACGAGCCAGACGTCGAGAGGGGCATTGAGAGCACCTGCGACCTCGCTGGCGACGGGTACGCCACCGCGCAGGAGGCCGAGGACAAGTGGGTTGGCAGCCTGCAACTCCCGGAGCATGGCCCCGAGCAGCGCGCCGGCGTGGCGGCGGTTTCGGAAACGCTGCAGTCTTGCGCCTGGCAAGCGATAACCTCTGAATTGGATGTATCTGACGGAGAGGAGGAAAGAGAATGAAGCGTTGAGAAGGTTGGGGGAGGGTCCGGAGGAAGGCGGAGCGAGGAAGCCACTCCACTCTCCTCGCTCTTTGCTCCTCGGTTATTGCTCCCGGTCGGGATTGAGCAGCCAGGCTACGAGCGCCTGGATCTCGTCTTCGCTGAGTTTTTCAGCGAAGTTTTGCGGCATCTTGCCGGCTAGTTCGTAGGTTTCGACCACGAAGGCGGTGGGATTGACGATGCTCTCGTAGACGTATTCTTCGGCGGTCATGCCTTCGACACGGGTGCCGGCGCGTTCGTACAGGTCGGCGAAGTTGGGGCCGTTCTGGCCGTAGAGATCGACCTGTCTTTCTTCGAGGTTGTGGCAGGCGAAGCAGGCTTCGCCCGTCCAGATCTCCTGGGGCGAGCGGATGTTGCGGGCTCTGTATTCTTCGAGGGCTGCGGCCTGCTCTTCTTCAGTGAGCAGGATGTAGGCCGTGTTCTGGAATTCAGCCGGTTTGAAGACGTCATCGAAGGGTTGGAACGGGTCTTCGTCCGGTGTCTGGGCAAGGGCAGATTCTTTCCAGTTCATCACGAATTTGGTCAGATCTATCACCTGGTCGCCGCGCATCGGCCCACCGAATTGCCCTCCCCACGTGGGCATGACCTCAGGCCACTGGCTGTCGGTTTTACTGGGGCGGCCGGCGGAGATGGTCAGTTTGACGTAGTCTTCGAGCGAGCCGACCCAACCAACGTCCTTGAGGCGTCCGGTGTCGGTAAAGAAGTAGTAGCTATTGAGTCCAGGCCCTTTGCCGAGGATTCCCTGACCGTCCGGTCCGTGGCAGATGAGGCAGTTGTCGGCGAACAGTTTGGCGCCGTTCTCGATAGAGCGGCCTTCCCAGTTGATGGTCTGCGCTTCCATGCGCGGGTTTTCGCTAACCAAGACCATCAACAGGACGATGATGCCGACGAGTGAGGACAGAATGCCCCACATTATTTTGGCGATCGGGGACCTTGTGTAGAGACGATGCATAGTTGCTGTATTACTCTCCTACAAGTGCGCCGGACAGACTCTTCCAGCCGTCGGCGACTTGACCGAGGAAGAGGTGTTTCCAGCCGTACTGCTCCCAGTAGAGGGAGTCTTCGTGCAGCCAGAATGTTTTCTCGTAGTAGCCTTCCCCACCCTGGGCGTCGAACCAAGTGATTTCCCAGTTCAACTTCTTGAGGCCGGGCTGGGCCTGGGAAATTGTCAGGATGCCGATGGGCGCGTTAAAGTCGGGATCTGTGCGGCGGTAGTAGTCGACGGAGTTTTCGAATTCGTGCATTAGCTCCAGGAATTCGTGGTCGTGCACGTAGTACTCTTCGTCGGTGCGCCAGACGCCAAGAGGAAGATGTTTGTAGCCGATTTCACGGGAGAGGCCTGAGCCTTCTTCGGGCATCACGTCCTGAACGATTTCGACCGAGGGGGCGCCTTCGACGGCGTATTCGGGCGTGCCCATCCAACTCCAGATGATCATGACGGCGCCGGCGACGATTCCGGCGACGATGGCGACTTTGCGGTCTTTGCCGCGGCGGCTGGGGTTGTAGTCGAGGTAGGGGATGGCCATGAGCAGGACGAGAAGCACGCCGGGCAGCAGGACGCCGGCGATGAATTTGTCTGCGATTTTGAGCAGCCCCTGCAGCCAGTAGAAGTACCAGGGCGCGACGGTATGGAGGGGCGTTGATTGCGGGTTGGCGATGTGTTCCAGGGGAGCCTGGAAGAAGAAGACTGTCAGGACGATGAGCAGTGCTGTCATGACGGTCAGGAAGCTGGTCTCATCTACGAGTACGTCGGGCAGGTAGTAGACGCGCTTGTCGGCGGGGACGCGGTTGGCGGTATCCTCGCCGACTTCCTCTTCGTCGGCGGGCAGGCTGATGCCGAAGTGGACTACTTTGTAGTAGTGGACGAAGAAGAAGAGGATCAGCAGCAGCGGCAGGAATAGGACGTGCAGCAGGTAGAAGCGCAGGAGACCGTTGGCGCCAATATCGGGAGCGCCGCGGGCGAGCAGGTTAACTGTTTCGCCGACGACGGCTGGCGGGACGGCCTCGGCCATGGAGGTGCCGATGGTGACGGCCCAGAAGGCGAGTTGGTCCCAGGGGAGGAGGTAGCCGGAAAAGCTGAGGAACAGAGTCATCACGAGCAGCAGCACACCGGTGAACCAGGTAAACTGGCGCGGCGGTTTATAGCTGCCGGTGAGGTAGCAACGGACCATGTGCAGGGTGACGATAGCCACCATGGCTTCGGCGCCGAGGCGATGCATGTCGCGCAGGAACTGGCCGAAGGGGATGTTGGTCAGGAGCAGGATCATGTCGACGTAGGCGCGTTCCGGCGAGGGCGCGTACCAAATCATCAGCAGAATGCCGGTGATGGTCTCGACGATGAAGAGGTAGGTGGATAGGAGACCCAGGCGGTAGGTATGGGTGAAGCGGGTGACGCTCTCGTGATAGTAGGTGGGCTTGATGTGGAGCAGGAAGCCTTCGCTGTGGGGCTTTAGGCGCGGATTGGGACGGCCGGGCGGTTCGCCCTGAAGCATGCGCCGAAACTCACCGGCGTCGATGCCGGCGGTGAGGCGGGTGAAAACGTCATCGGCCTGGGCAGCGACTGCGCCGAGAACTCCTTTTTCGCGAATATTTTCTTGGAGTCCCATCTGAATCTATCGTCTCCTGATAAGAGAATTACGGGTCCGAGGCACGCTGTCACCAACTCTGTTGTCTTTTCACCAACGGACTTGCATGGCTTGGCAATCCTTCGATCATCGATCCCGTGTCGACCACTATTTCGGCGTCCGGGGAAGGGATGTAAGGAGGCTCGATTTCAACCTCTGTGACTGCTGTTTCTGAAGCAGTAGTGCGACCCGACGACAATCTCTATTGCGAACTGGTCCAATGAGCGAGGCGCAGGGCCGTCGAAATAGTGACCTTCCAGGTTGAACTTGGACCCACATACGGGGCACTCAAATCGGTCTTTTTCGAGTACCCACCTGAGTTTTGTCCCTCCGCCCCAGGAATGTGTGCACAAATGGTAGAAGGCGTGCACCCCATTCTCGGAATTGGCCAGCCAGAACCTGCCTTCTCTGTTCAACAGCGGGTCACTGCCGGTTTGCGGCAGGTTGGCGGCGGCGCCCAGATAGAATCTGCCTCTGAATTTGTTGGCGGGCCGACGAGGGTATAGGAACTGATACCCTGCCACACCGCTACCTACAGTCAGAGCCGCAAGCGTGCCTACCCAAACGTAGGTTAGCAATTCTCTGCGGTCGAATTTCTCACGTCCAGGACCTGCGAGTGAGCCGGATTGTTCAAGTGTCGGGAGAGCCCTATCAGCAGTTGCCGATTTGGCTCCCTCTCCCCAGTTTCGCTGTGGTTGCAAGCCTGGTTGGGCGGTCACTTGGGCCGGATGCTCCTCTCAGGGAAAATCTCCACTACAACCTCCACCGGGTCATGCGGCGTCTTCATCCAGGTGGAGTTCAATTGGTGTTGCGACAGCTTTCGCGGGCGAGATTGCAGCCGGCTTGCCCTGCAGACGTTTACCTGTGTCGACAATGATTTCAGCGTCGGGAGAGGGTACGGCCGGGGCGGCGACCAAGTCGCCTGCATCGGACGTTTCTGCAACCACGGAACCGCCCTCTACGACCTGGATCAAGAAATGGTCGAGAGATCGAGGTGCAGGGCCCTCGATATAGTATCCTTCGCGGCTGAACTTGGAGCCGTGGCAGGGACACTCGAAGCGGTTGTTGGAAGGCTCCCACTTGTACAGGCAGCCGAGATGGGTACAGACCATATAGAGGGCGCGCGGGCCATCATCGGAATTGATAAGCCAGAATTTGCCGGTCGCGTTGCCTTCGGGGTCGATTCCAATTTGAGGCAACAGGTTGGCGGCGCCGAGATTGAACTCGCCGCCGAACTCACCTTCGCGGAAGCGCGGGTACATGAACTGGTAGGTGGCGAGGCCGCTTTCCAGGGTCAGAAGGGTCAGGGCACCGCCCCAGGCGTAGGAGAGGAATTCGCGGCGATTTATGCCTTCCTGGCCGGCATCGAAGCCTTCGAGTACGGCGGCGCGGCCGACCGGTGCGACTCTGTCTGCAGCGGCGGCGGCAGCGCTTCCGTTGCTTTGGACGGCGGTTGGGGCCTGCGCCTCCATTGTGGCTGCGGCGACTGCGGCCGGGGCTTCTTCGACAGGCGCGGCCTCTGCGGCGGCGACCGGTTCGGCTTCGGCGACTGCTGCGGGCTCGGGTTGCGGGGCAGGCTCGGGCGCGGTTTGTGCGGCTACGGCAGCCGGTTCGGGCTGCGGGGCGGCGGTTTCTGGCGAAGGCGCGGAATCTGCGGCTTCACCGGTGGTGCCGTCGCGGGGGGGCAGCATCTCGCTCACATCGACGCCGAGTCTTTCGGCTGCCGACTCCCGGGCGCGGTTAACTCTTTCGAGCCATGCCTGGTTGACTTCGGCCATTATGACTGGTCTCCTTGGAGATGCGGGAAGCCTGTCCTACATCTCGCCCCTTGCTCATCCTGCCAGCGGGTAAGACGACACAGGGTTCAATGCCTGGCGGGACGGCGATGCATCGTTCGGTAGAGCCGCATTGAGTATAGCAGGGGGAAGGTACATTGTCAAAATTATCACAAACGATCTGATTGCGTTATTTGCTCGCGTTTCAGCCTGTCCCCTTTGGCCTATTCGGAGGGTGAACGGAGTTTCCTGAAAGTAGGAGTAAGAAGCGTCAAAGGGCGTCTGACTGATATCTTGTGCGAAACTGGGACGGGTCAAGAACGAGATAGGATTCCACTTGTAGATCGCGCAAGAAGTGGCGATTGGCTGAAACCAAGTAGGGAATGTTCATCCACTCGACAAAGGCTCCAATGAAAGCGTCACCCTTTGCCGGTAGTCCAAGACCTACATACTTCTCAACCAAGTTCAGAGGGATTGGTTCATCGACGACATTAGCGAAATCAGAAAGAGCAAAAAGCCGATTGAACCTTCGCACCTGGCCGGGCGTAATCAGGTTTCGGTTCACTTCCTGGACTATCAACCGGGGAATGACCACGGTGATATCTGCTCCAATTGCGTTGACCAACCATAGAGAGTCCGGATCGGTTTCCTGTAGAGCAGGTATAAAGACGCTACTATCGATACAGATGAGCGTACTCGGCATCAAAGATCTCACGCCTCGTCTGGCGCAATTGCTCTACGACCTCTTCCCGGCTCGAACCGATGCTCAAGCCGCCGTCACGTTTGATTTGCTCGCGCAGTTCCTTGAATTCTCGCACCCAAGTGCGCCTCTGGTGTGCTGTCTCTATGAGCATCGCGACGAGGTCGTCAGGGTTGGTCTCTGCTTCGACAGCAAGTTCCTCTGCCTTTGCATAGAGGGGGGCTGGCAACCGAAGTGTAACTGTCTCCATACCCATGTCGCTCTCCTTTACAGTTCCGTTTTTCTCCTTGAAGATTTTACCACACCGGACCACCTTTCCTTAGCAAAGTCATTAAGATTATGGCATTTGCGAAAACTTCGGTTCCCTATTGGTTTGGTTGACCTCTCAGTTGCTCGAGACTTGAGGAGACCTGGTCTCGCTGGGCTTTGAGGTCTTCGAGTTTGTCGCGTTCGCGCTGGACTACGTGCTCGGGGGCCTTGGCGATGAAGTTTTCGTTGTCAAGCAGTCCGGTGGTGCGGTTGATCTGGTTGTCGACGTTGTCAAGCTCCTTTTGGAGGCGCTTGCGCTCGGCTTCGAGGTCGACCATGCCGGCGAGGGGGAGGTAGGTTGTGATGCCGCCGGCGGAGAGATGGACGGAGGGACCGGAATCGGTGCCGTTAGGGCTGGCTTCGACGGTCACCTGGGATTCGTCGAGGCGCGCGAGCGTGGTGAACAGCTCGAGGTTGTCCTGGGCGAGGGCGTGTTCGCTGCCGGCGAAGACGGCGGCGATGCGGCGGCCGGGTTCGACGTTGTACTCGGCGCGGGCGTTGCGGATGGCGCGGACGACTTCCTGGATGCGGCCGAAATCGTCTTCGGCGGAGGCGTCGCGACTTTCGGCAGGCGCGGCCCAGCGCTGTGTCATGAGAGCCTCGGCTTGATCGGGAACACCGGGCAGGTGGCCCCAGATGGCTTCGGTGACGTAGGGCATGAAGGGGTGCAGCAGGCGCAGGGACTGCTCGAGCGTGTAGGCGAGGACCTGGCGGGTGGCGCGGGCGGCAGCGGGGTCGCCGCCGTAGAGACGCGGTTTGGCGGCCTCGATGTACCAGTCGCAGTATTCGCTCCAAAGGAACTCATAGAGCTGGCGGCCGGCTTCGCCCAGCTGCCAGTTTTCGATGAGCTGGGTCACATGCTTTTGCACCGTGTTCAGGCGGCTGAGGATCCAGCGGTCGGCCAGCGTCTGTGCGTCCTGGGGAGGCAGGGCGTAGGTGACGCTGTGGGGTCCGTCCGTGTTGTCCAGAGAGACCTCGTCAGCTTCCAGATTCATGAGGACGAAGCGGGCGGCATTCCAGATTTTGTTGGCGAAGTTGCGGTTGGCTTCGATGCGGGTGACGCTGAGCTTCATGTCGTTACCGGGCGTGCTGCCGGTGAGCAGGGTGAAGCGGAGGGCGTCGTTGCCGTAGGT
The DNA here is from genome assembly GCA_011523365.1 of Caldilineaceae bacterium. Classification (GTDB taxonomy): domain Bacteria; phylum Chloroflexota; class Anaerolineae; order Caldilineales; family Caldilineaceae; genus Bin5. The sequence goes on along the minus strand of WTGY01000027.1, from coordinate 2,317 downwards.
GGCGATGAGGTCGAGGGGGTCGAGGGCGTTGCCGAGGCTTTTGCTCATTTTGCGGCCGTCTTCGGCGCGGACGAGGCCGTGGAGGTAGACATGGTGGAAGGGCACCTTGCCGGTAAAGTAGAGGCCCATCATGATCATGCGGGCGACCCAGAAGAAGAGGATGTCGTAGCCGGTTTCGAGCACGGTTGTCGGGTAGAATCGTGCGAGGTCCAAGGAGTGAGAATTTTCTGCGCCCAGACTGTCGATGCTCTCCTTTCCATTTCCTGTCTCTTCGAACTGGGGCCAGCCGAGGGTGCTGAAGGGCCAGAGGGCGCTGCTGAACCAGGTGTCGAGGACGTCTTCGTCCTGTTCGAGTTCGGCGGTTTGACCGTAGTAATCGATGGCTTGCTCGAGTGCTTCGCTTTCGGTGCGTGCGGCGAACTGACGGCCGTCGGGCCCGTACCAGATGGGGATACGGTGGCCCCACCAGAGCTGGCGGCTTATGCACCAGTCGCGGATGTTTTCGAGCCAGTGGAAGTAGTTGCGTTCGAAGCGTTCGGGCACGATTTTGATGCGGCCGTCCTTGACGGCGGCGATGGCGGCGTCGGCGAGGGGCTTGGTATTGACGAACCATTGGGTACTCAGGAGCGGTTCGACGATGGTGTGGCAGCGCTGGCAGTGGCCGACTTCGTGGACGTGCGGCTTGTCGCCGACGACGAGGCCGGCGGCGTCCATGTCCTGCCAGAGTTTCTCCCGGGCTTCGAAGCGGTCTAAGCCGGCATAGGGGCCGGCGGCGGCGTTGAGGGTGGCGTCCTCGTTGGCGATGTTGACGAATGGCAGGTTGTGGCGCTGGCCGATGAGATAGTCGTTGGGATCGTGGCCGGGCGTCACTTTGAGGGCGCCGGTGCCGAACTGCGGGTCGACGTGGTCATCGGCGATGACGGGGATCTCGCGATTCAAGATTGGGACGAAGGCGGTCTTGCCGATGAGGTGGGCGTAACGTTCGTCATCAGGATGGACGGCGACAGCGGTGTCGCCGAGGATGGTCTCGGGGCGGGTAGTGCTGACTTCGACGTGTTCGGTCGGGGGCGCCTCGCCGTTGCTTGCGCGCAGTGGGTAGCGGAAGGTGTAGAGTTTGCCATCGATTGGTTCGTGTTCGACTTCGAGGTCGCTGATGGCGCTTTCGCAGCGGGGGCACCAGTTGACGAGATAGTTGCCGCGGTAGATGAGGTCGTCGTTGTAGAGGCGGATGAATGCTTCGAGGACGGCGTCGCTGAGGCCGTCGTCGAGGGTGAAGCGTTCGCGGGACCAATCGCAGGAGATGCCCATGCGGCGCTGCTGGCCGCTGATCTGGCCGTGGTATTCGTCTTTCCAGGCCCAGACTTCGTGCAGGAAGCGTTCGCGGCCGAGGTCGTGGCGGGTGGCGCCGGTTTCGGCGAGTTTGCGTTCGACGACGTTCTGGGTGGCGATGCCGGCGTGGTCTGTGCCGGGAACCCAGAGGGTGGGGCGGCCGGCCATGCGATTGTAGCGGATGAGCATGTCCTCGACGGCGCTGGTGGTGGCGTGGCCGAGGTGGAGGGCGCCGGTGACGTTGGGAGGCGGCATGGAGATGACGAAGGGCGGGGCGTCGGGGTCGGCGAGACCGCTTTCGATCTGCTGTTCGGGTCTAAAGAAGCCTTGCGACTCCCACCATTCGTAGAGTTCTTCTTCCCATTGCTGCGGTTCGTAGACCGTGGGCATTTCCTGGTGCGTTTCAGGCTGTTTTGTGGTTGTCATTGGTCCCTGTGCTCCCATCGATGGTTCGCCGGCGCTGGACGGCTGGACGGTCGGTTCAAGTGTTCGGTCATTGTGTAAGCGAGTTTCAGTTGAGAGCTGGCCAAAAAAATAAGTCACCACATCCAAAGGACGAAGTGACTCCGCGGTACCACCTTGGTTAGCAGGCGAGGTTCTTGCCGGCTCTCTCTACCGCGATAACGGGCGGACCCGGGGAGAGCTGTGCAGCAGGTCTGTTGACTCTCCCAGCCTTCCCGGCGACATTCCCCTGTGCGACCCTGGCATCCGTTCTGTGATGGCTTGGTCGTCAAATGCGCTGCGATAACGAACGCCCCTTTCAGCCGGGAGGGCGTCTCTCTGCCGTTCGCGCGCGTGGGTACTCCTCCGGTGCGCTGCCGTTCTCTTTGTATGCAGGCGATTATAGGTTGCGGGGGGAGAAAAGTCAATTTCAGGGACAGCGTGGCGAGCAGTCCGTTGTCGGGGCGAAAAGGTGGGTGGGGACCGCGCGGCGGCGTGGGTTGGTTTCGATTGCCGATTATTGGGGGGTTCGAGGGCAGGCACAAGG